>NZ_JAUBQB010000007.1:0-137259 GCF_036701035.1 Microcoleus sp. Pol7_B2
GCCTATCTTTTTTTAGCACACATTGGCTCAATCCTCACCACCTCTGGGTTTCAGGCTGGTTGTCACCCCCCCAGAAGCTACAATTAGCATTAAGGCAAAAGTTAAAGAAGTGATAAAAGATAGTCGTTTCACTCTCGAACATCGCATCAACCAGTGTGGTTCGGTAGTAAGAGGGTGGAGAAATTACCATAGATTCTGCGATATGAGTCAACACAACCTGTGGTCACTGCGCTATTGGTTATGGAAATTCATTCGGAAACAAGGAAGATACAATCGTTATCAAACCAATAAGGTTATAAAAAGAGCAATTCCTGCAGTTAGTTGGTCAGCCTGCAAGTTTGTCATTGTCAAGGGAGATAAATCACCCTATGATGGCGATTTTGTTTACTGGTCAAAACGAGAGAATGCTCACTACGATGGGATAACGGCACGACTTCTCAAGAAACAGAATCACAAATGTACAGAATGTAATCTATCGTTCATTTCAGGTGATATTGCAGAATTACACCATATCGACGGCAACCATGACAATTGGAAACCTATAAATTTGGAAGTTCTACATCGTGAATGTCACCAGCATCAGACCGTTCATGGTCAGGTGAGAGTCCGAACAGCGGGTTAAACCCGACTTATTAGGTGTCAGACTAGGAGCCGGATGCAGTGAAAGCTGCACGTCCGCGTTCTGAAGGAGAGGTGTCCCGTGGTAACACAGGCATCGACTCTAATTAACTGAGAGGGGCGGGGAATAATATCCCCCCTCGACTCAACCCTTGCCCACTTATAGCAGTCTACTTGCCCACTAATACATCAACTATTATATTTCCCAGACGACTCAGCCGCCGCCGCGAGTCTATCCATCACAGCTCTACCAATCACTGCCAACTCACTAATTGGTATACATTGAATTTTTTTAAGCAGATCATTAGTATCTACGGGTTCCTGCACCGGCTTGCCTTCAAGATGAGCCATGAGCTCTTCCATCGTAAAGCCTGCTCTTATCGCAATCTGAGTCAAATTTTTCGTATCTGGAAGTACCTGCCCCTTTTCTCAATACAAGACAGAAGCAGCAGAAACTCCCAACAGCTTGCCAAAAGCAGTCAGACTCATCGAGCCGCGCGCTAATTTAACAACCTCACTCAGTTTTTTGTTAGCTTCTGCGTCAACAAAATCAGCCACGAGATAACCACAATTCCTAGTTTACTTGTGTACCAACAAATTTACCTGTCTTGCTTGACAGGAGAAGATTTAGCCGATAGTATTTTAATTTTATTGAAAATTTTAATTTTATTGAAAATTGATTTGGGAGAAATAGTAATCACCAAGAGACGCACTCAAAAAACTCACAAGCCCAGCCATACACGCCAGAGCCTTACAGCCTCCGGTTGGCTCGAACCCAAATGCTGGCAAATCTCCAAAATAGAAGCTACCGAAGCCCTGAGAATGCCCGTCAATCGCCTAGTAAAAGTCTACACCAAACAACATCAAGTAATAGTCCTTTACCTGAAAAGAAAGGAGAAAAATGCAGCTCCTTTTTCAGCTACAGACTCTTTGCCAGATAGCAACAAGAGGCGATCGCAGCAATTGCCAGTTGTCGAAACCAGCAAATCTTAGCACCCCTAGAAGTCATTGTACAATACGACCTCGAACATTTCAAATATCCAGTGGCGGCCGACGCAATTTGGGAGGCTCTACTCAACCATATCTCCCGCGTAACAAGGGGACTGAGGCTGAGCAAACAATGCGCCTAGCCCCCCATCACTCCATCAATTAGTAGAAGCAGCCAACTCAGCCAAACGTTCCTGCTGATCCTGAGAAATGCAAGTTTGAATAATCCCCTCAATATCCCCTTCCAAAACACTATTGAGCGAGAAATTCTCCCCCAAACGGTGGTCCGTAGCCCGATTGTCCTTATAGTTGTAAGTGCGAATCTTCTCCGATCGCGAACCAGTACCAACCTGAGCTAAACGCCGGGACTTCACCTCATCCTGCTGTTCCCGCAACTTCATCTCATAGAGCTTAGCCCGCAAAATCTGCATCGCCCGCTCCTTATTCTGCAACTGACTGCGCTCCTCAGTACAGAAAATCCGAATTCCCGTCGGCTTGTGAAACAAATCCGCAGCAGTTTCCACCTTGTTCACATTTTGACCGCCAGCGCCGCCCGATCGAGCCGTGCTCATCTCAATATCCTTCGGATCGATGTGAATCTCCACATCATCAACCTCCGGCATCACAGCCACCGTCGCCGTCGAAGTATGCACCCGGCCGCCAGCCTCAGTCACAGGCACCCGCTGCACCCGGTGTACTCCAGCCTCAAACTTCAGCTTGCTGTAAACGCTGTCGCCTGTAATTTCCAGAATCACCTCTTTAAAGCCGCCCATTTCCGCCAGCGACTCGCTCACCAACTTCACCTGCCAGCCTTGAGTTTGAGCGTAGCGCGAATACAGCCGCAGCAAATCTCCCGCCCAAATACTAGCCTCATCACCGCCAGTACCGGCCCGAATTTCCAGCATAATATTCTTGTCATCGTTCGGGTCGCGGGGGAGCAGCAAAACCTTCAAACGACTTTCCAAATTCTCCAGCTTCGCCTCAAGTTCCTGAACTTCCAGCGCAGCCATTTCTTGCATATCTCGATCGCCCGCAGCTTCCTTGAGAACCTGTCGCGCGCCCACCAAATCTTCCTGAGTGGTTTTCCACAGAGCAAAAGTATCGACCACTTCCTCCAAGGACGATCGAGCTTTCGCTACCCGTTGAAACTCTTGATTGTCCCTAGCCACATCCGGGTCAGCCATGCGGCGAGTCAACTCATTAAAAGTTTGCTCTACCGACTTCAATTTATCCAGCAAATAAGATTCAGCCATTGTCAGTTGTCCTTTTTCAATCGATTTTAGATTTTAGATTTTAGATTTTAGATTTTAGATTTGAAGAACAGTTGGGATAGAATCTCGATCGAACTCAACTGCCTGCATAGCAAGTCTTCAATCTAAACTCTCCAATCCGAGGGCGGATCGATTTTAGATTTTAGATTTTAGATTTTAGATTTTAGAACTCAAGAGCAGTTAGGATAGAATGTCGATCAAACTCTACGCGATCGAACTCTACTGCCTGCATAGCGAAGTCTTCAATCTAAAATCTAAAATCCGAGGGCGGTAAGTTGCCAGTAGAAAGAACTACTCTCAACAAACAGCGGACAAATGACAATCCGGCTACTTCTTCTTTTTGCCTTTACCAGCAGCCTTAGCAGCATCTGCTTTCGGATCTTCCATTTTAAGCGGTCCAGAGGAAGCATCTGCCTTCGGCATTTCTACCTCGGTCATGCCATACTTCCGCATAAAGCGCTCCACACGACCTTCAGTATCAATAATCTTCTGAGTGCCAGTATAAAAAGGATGATTTCCCGACCAGACATCAACTTGAAGCTTTGGTCTAGTTGAACCCACAGTCATTACCAGTTCCCCGTTGCAATAAACCTGAGATTCGGGATACCACTCAGGGTGAATGCCATCTTTTGCCATTGTTTTTTACTCTCTAATTTTGGAGTTTACAACCATTTTAGCTGCCGCAGGACTTCTAAACCAACAACAGCACCAATTTTGTCTTATACCTTTTGGAACCAGGAATCAGGAATCGGAAATAAACTTGAAAAAAAGGCAGATAAAATCTGAATGATTCTTGCCTTTTCTTTCTTCCTTCTTCCTTCTTCCTTTTTCCTTCTTCCCTCAATCCGTCAATCCGAACTTCCGTTACATCCGTTAAAAAATCCGTTGCCGAACTTTCATTACATCCGTTACATCCGTTACACAATCCGCTGCCGAACCTCGATTATCGCTTCGAGTATTGAGGAGCCTTGCGAGCTTTCCGCAAACCGTACTTTTTCCGTTCTTTGGCCCGCGGGTCGCGAGTCAAATAGCCCTCAGTCTTAAGAGGCTTGCGGTTGTCCGGGTCTAATTGACAAAGTGCTCTAGCGACACCCAAGCGAATCGAATCAGCCTGACCTGTCAAGCCACCGCCTTCGACTTTTACCAAAATGTCGTACTCATTTTCCAGACCCAAAGTTTCCAGAGGGGCCTTAGCAAGAGCCAAATAAGTAGGGTTGAATTGCAGGTACAAATCCCCCTCTTTACCATTGACAGTCAGTATGCCAGTGCCGGGAACCAAGCGCACCCGCGCTACGGAACGCTTGCGGCGTCCGGTACCCCAGTACACAGCGCGACCCGATGTATCTGTTGCTTGCATTACTCATTTCCTCCCGGAATCGTGTGAACAATTAATTCTTCTGGTTTTTGAGCTTGGTGCGGGTGGTTGGGGCCAGCGTACACCTTGAGTTTAGTAAACAGTTGTCTGCCGAGAGAAGTGTGAGGCAGCATTCCCCGTATAGCTTCTTCCACGATTCTTTCGGGTAAACGTGCTTGCAATTTGGCAAAAGTTTCTGTTTTCATGCCGCCCGGTCTTCCAGAATGGCGGCGGTAGATTTTCTGGGTGCGTTTTTTGCCAGTAACAGCGATTTTGTCCGCATTGATGACAATTACGAAGTCGCCGGTATCCATAGAAGGAGTGTAAGTCGGTTTGTGTTTCCCCCGGAGGTACATGGCAACTTCAGTTGCCAGACGGCCCAGCCGCTGGTCGGCGGCATCGACCACGTACCACTTGTGCTCTAGGGAGTCTTGAGTAGGGACGTAAGTTTTGTTCATTGTTTGTTGTTAGTTGTCTATTAACTGTTAACTGTTGTTAGTTGTCAGTTGTCAGTTGTCAGTTGTCAGTTTTTAATTGTTAGTTGTCCTTAGTTTTTTATTAGTAGTTACCTAATGACTAATGACTAATGACTAATGACTAATGACTAATGACTAATTTTGGCTGAGTGTCGTACCAGACATCTGGGGGAAAGGGAAATTCTGAATAGCCAACCCGCAGCAGGCACAAACCTTGAGCGGGAGCGGCATATTTTACCATTTCTCGGCGTTCGTTGACCCAGATATCTGTGAAATTGTCGATCGGCCTTTCCCCGCGACCCACCTGCACCAGCAACCCCACCAGCAGCCGCATCATCCCGTACAGAAACCCGCTCGCCTGAACCTCAATATAGATAAGAGGCCCAGAACGGTGACACTCTGCCACTTGTACGTCCACCCAGGAATGGGGGCGGGCTGAGCCCGCGCGGTGGAAAGCAGCCAGGTGATGCCGCCCGATGAGCGGTGTCAAAGCTGTCTGAATCAAAGATTCATCCACAGGGGCGTGGTAGCAGTGCCAAGCAAAAGGACGCACAAACAAATTAGGAGTCGGATCTGTATAAAGGGTGTAGCGATAGCGGCGCCAACTGGCTGAGAACCGAGCGTGCCAGGTAGGTTCCACCTTTGCCGAAGCTCGAATTAAAATATCTTTTGCCAGTCGAGAGTTGAGAACGCTTGCCCAGCGGTGAGCCGGAATTGGGCCGTGGGCATCAAAATGCGCTACTTGAGCAGCAGCGTGAACTCCCGCATCGGTTCTCCCAGCAGCGTGCAGCGTTACCGGGCGTTCCAGAACAGTCGATATTGCTGTTTCAATTTCTTCTTGTACTGTACGCTGGTTCGGCTGTCGCTGCCAACCGTGAAAGTTAGTGCCGAGGTATTGGATTACTAGAGCAACGCGCTGTATCGATTGGGGATTTTCGATTGGGGATTTTGGATTGTCAGTCATAAATCACAAATCTCCAACCCAAAATTGAATTAAACCAGTTCAACGATCGCCATTTCGGAATTGTCTCCTTGGCGGGGGACAGTTCGTACTACGCGGGTGTAGCCCCCGTTGCGCGAGCCGTACCGTTCTTGGGCTGCTTCAAACAAGGCGTGTACTAACTGTTTGTCGTAGATAAAGCCCATAGCTTGCCGGCGAGCGGCCAAGGAGCCATCTTTTGCCAGGGTAATCATTCTGTCCGCCTCTGGGCGCAGCGCTTTGGCGCGGGCGAGAGTGGTAGTAATTTTACCGTGGCGGATTAATTCGGTGGTCAGCGAGCGCAGCAGGGCGCGGCGCTGGTCAGCCGGTTTGTTGAGTTGGGGAACGCGACAGCGGTGACGCATAGCAGTTGGTAATTGGTAATTGGTAATTGGGTGCCGGGATAGTCCGCGAGTTTTGAGCGGTGATTTCTTTAACTTAAAAACTCACCTACTTAAAATTCAGAACTTTTTTACCCGTTACCCGTTGATTAACTTTTAGCTGATTTTTCCTGTGGCAAGGTAATGCCCAAGCGTTTTTGTAAAGCTTCAATCACTTCTTCGGCAGACTTCTGCCCGAAGTTCTTGATCTCGAGCAAGTCTTCTTGGGTATAATCCAATAAGTCTGCGACTGAGTTGATCTGAGCCCGCTTGAGACAGTTGTAAGCCCGGACGGACAACTGCAATTCTTCGATCGGAATTTGGCTGGTAGGATCGGCTTCACCTGGATACTCTGGTTTGAGAGAATCTTGGGTGATGTCTTTGAGAGGTGCAAATAAATCTACCAGGATGTGGGCAGATTGACTCAAAGCTTCTTGAGGCGTCACGCTGCCATCAGTCCAGATTTCCATAATCAGCCGGTCTTTCTCGACCGTGCCGCCTACCCTAGCATCTTCAACGCTGTAGTTGACTCTGCGAATCGGCATAAAGATAGCGTCAATTTGGAGAAAATCCAAAGCCGACCCATCATCGCGACTGCGGTCTACTGCTCGGTATCCGATGCCTTTTTCAATTCTGAATTCCATTTCCAGAACTGAGCCGGGCGAGAGAGTTGCAATGTACTGGGAGCGATCGATCAATTCCACCTCTGAGGGCAAATCGAATCTATCGGCCGTAACTGTGACAGGCCCCTCAATCCGCAACCTGCCGATTTGCGGCTGCTGAGAATGAGTTTTGAGGACCACCTCTTTCATGTTCAGGAGAATTTCTAGAACATCCTCACGTACCCCTTCGATCGTGGCAAACTCGTGATTGACGCCCGCGATTCGGACTGAAGTTACTGCCGTTCCTTCCAAATTTGACAGCAGAACTCGCCGAAGCGCATTCCCAACAGTTGTTCCTTGACCGCGATCGAGCGGTTCCAGGACAAATTTTCCGTACTGACTGCGGTCTTTGTCAGTGTTAGACTCTATACATTCAATTTGAAACTGCGCCACGGAGTGACCTCCCTTTTCCACTTTGGATTTTTGATTTTGGATTTTAGATTGCAGAGCATACCCCTGAACGGATTTCGGATTTTGGATGGACGGGGCAACAGTTAGAACCATTAGTTTTTGACTTTAAGCAGTTAGCCATTATCCAAAATCTAAAATCTAAAATCTCAAATCGTTTTAGACTCTACGCCGCTTGGGAGGGCGACAGCCGTTGTGAGGAATTGGGGTAACATCTCTAATCAGGGTGATTTCCAGTCCCGCCCCTTGCAGCGCCCGGATTGCAGTTTCTCTACCTGCTCCGGGCCCGCTCACCATTACTTCTATTTGGCGCATTCCTTGGTCGTTGGCTCTGCGGGCAGCACTTTCTGCTGCTGTTTGAGCGGCAAAGGGAGTTCCCTTTTTAGCTCCTTTAAAACCGCTGGAACCTGCCGATGCCCAGGATATCACTTCACCGTTGAGGTCGGTAATAGTTACAATCGTGTTGTTAAAGGTAGACTGGATGTAGCCTACCCCATTGGGTACATTCCGTTTCTGCTTTTTTGCACCAGATTTCTTGCCTGTTTGTGGTCGCGCCATATTAGTCTCTTTAACGTTTCTCTCAACTAATGTCCAGAAGCGCTAGGAGCCAGCAGCCCCCAGCGTATTTTTCCAAAAAAGATGTTACTTCTTGGAAGGTGCCTTTTTCTTGCCCGCAACTGTTCGGCGGACGCCACGACGGGTTCTGGCGTTGGTACGGGTTCGTTGTCCCCGCACCGGCAGACCCAAACGGTGACGCCGACCGCGATAAGTTCCGATGTCCATCAGGCGCTTGATGTTCATTGACTCCCAGCGCCGGAGGTCTCCTTCGATTTGGTATGTGGTTTCTACATGAGCCCGCAGAGCTGTCACGTCGGCCTCTGTTAAATCCTTGACGCGAGTGTCAGGATTGACGCCTGTTGCAGCGATAATTTTTTGGGCCCGCGACAAGCCTATTCCGTAAATGTATGTCAGACCTATTTCGACGCGCTTATCGCGTGGAAGGTCTACCCCGGCAATCCGTGCCACACTTTTTGTCTCCCTAGTTTTCCTGTTTGGCTACAATGTTCAATTAGGATGCACCTGCGTGCAGTACCCAATCTTCGTTTTTTCTAACCTTGGCGCTGTTTGTGTTTCGGGTTAGTGCATATCACCATCACTCGACCGCGACGGCGGATGACGCGACATTTCTCACAAATTTTTTTGACAGATGCTCGAACTTTCATCTTTCTTCCTGCCTGGAGAACCCCGCTCTAGCGGAGAACAGGCACGCTGGGACTGCCCGTAGAGCGGTGGGAGGAGAGGCTGGGCAAGGTGTAGACCTCTCCTCGATTAAATTGTATAAAGTGCGGGTTGTTTCATGAAGGAGCCCGCTTGCACCCACTCCCATTGCTGGGTAAAGTTCGCCGGCGCCAGAGTGTTGGCGAGCGATACTTTTACGGTGTAACAATGACTTAACCCGGTACACCGGTAGGTTGTTGACGCCCTTCTCGGCAACACTACAAACGTAGCATTATAGCATAAATTTGAAGCTTTTTACCAAATTCTCTCTAAATTAAACTTAGAATTCGTTTTTAGAAAGTTTTATCTAAGCCTATTTTTTCCGAAGGCGATAAGTAATCCTGCCTTTGGTCAAGTCATAGGGAGTCAATTCGACTTTGACGCGATCGCCAGGCAGAATTTTGATGTAGTTGCGGCGGATCTTGCCGGAAATGTGAGCCAGCACGTTAAACCCATTATCTAGGTCAACGCGAAACATCGCATTGGGCAGGGATTCCGTCACTGTCCCTTCCATTTCAATTAAATCTTGCTTAGACAATTTGGTATTTACCTCAACTCTACATTTGATTAACTAGGAGTGTCCCGGGGTTGGCCTCAAAACCTATTTACTGGTAGGAGTCAAACGGGAACGGGGGGCAATAATTAGGGCGACTCGATCGACTTGTTGACTCAACCAACCAATTGTTTTAGCTTTACTTGAGTAAAGTTGTGGCAATTAGTATCAAGTTCAATCCCGTCTCTAGCAACCCTCACAAAACCTGATAGCACAAAAAGCTCCTAGTTAACATATCTTAGCAAAAGCTTGTGAGTAACAAGCCGTATTGAGAGGGTTCAAGAGTCGATCGAGAGAGATTGTTGCAGTTCTGCGGTGACTAATTCCATTGCTCGATCGCCATCAACCGCAACTAACTGTTGACGGCCGCTGTAAAAATCAATCAAAGGCTCAGTTTGCTCGCGATAAACTTGCAACCGACGGCGGATCGTCTCCTCATTGTCATCCTGCCGGCCCCGCGACAGCAGGCGAGACACCAAAATGTCGTCAGGCACGTCGAGATTAACAGCTTTGAGACCACATTTGGGGTTCGATGTACTCCCCTCGGCACCGCTAAGCTCCTGCAGCAGTTTGTCTAAAAAAGTTGCCTGGGCAACAGTGCGGGGAAAGCCGTCGAGAATCCAGCCCGCATTCGCGTCCGGTTCATTCAAGCGTTCCTGCACGATATCCATCAGCAATTGGTCGGGAACCAACTCACCCCTGTCCATGTAAGCTTGCGCCTTTAAGCCCAAGGCAGTTTTCGCCACCACGCAGGCGCGTAGGATTTCGCCCGTAGAAATGTGGGGTATTTTCCAGAGAGCGCCTAATATCTGAGCCTGAGTTCCCTTTCCCGCCCCTGGAGGTCCCATGAAAATAAATTGCATTACGATTACTTCACCATTCCTTCATATCGCTGGGAGATGACGTAAGTTTGAATTTGCTTAGCAGTTTCGATCGCCACACCTACTAGAATCAGTAGGGAAGTTGCGCCAAAACCTCTAAAAGTTTGCACACCGATCGCGCTTTCTACAGCAGTTGGTACAATTGCCACCAGACCGAGAAAAATCGCTCCCAAGAAAGTCAAACGGTTCAAAACCTTCTCCACATAATCACTCGTTTTCTGACCCGGACGAATTCCAGGAATGCTAGCGCCCATTTTCTTCAAGTTCTGAGACATATCTACGGGGTTTACAATCAACGAAGCGTAGAAATAGCTGAAGAACAGAATCAAAGTTAGATAAAACAGCGCGTAAGCCCAAGGGGCAGGGCCGTTCGGACTCAAAACATTAGCAACTTGAACCAAAAACGGGTTATTGAGAGACTGAGCGAGGAAAGAAGGCACAATCAACACCGAAGATGCAAAAATAATCGGCATCACTCCGCCTTGATTCAAGCGCAGGGGCAGATAACTCCGGCTCTCCCGATAAACTTTGCGGCCGACTTGGCGACGGGCCGAAATAATCGGAATGCGGCGAGTACCTTCCTGAACAAAAACAATCCCGACAATAGTTACCAAAAAGACCAGCAGCAGAACGACTACGCGACCGACAACTTGCGTGTCCCCACTTTGAGCCAATTCAAAAGTTTGTCCCAAAGAGCGCGGCAATACCGACACAATATTGATAAAAATCAGCAGCGACGCTCCGTTCCCGATACCTCGTTCCGTCACCACTTCCGATATCCACATCACAAACATTGAGCCGGCTGTCAGAGCCAAAGCAGTTTGTGCTATGAATAAAGGCGATGGAGACTGAGCAAAAGGGCTGACCCAAATCGCAATGCCAATACTTTGCAGAATTGCCCAGCCCAAAGAAACGTAGCGAGTAATTTGAGAAATTTTGCGTCGCCCCGCTTCTCCTTCATTTTTCTGCAAGTCTTCTAAGCTTGGCAGAGCCGCAGTTAGAAGTTGCACAATAATTGAAGCATTAATGTAGGGCAAAATCCCCAACGCGAAAATCCCCAACGCTGACAAGCCGCCTCCTGAGAACAAGTCCAGAAAGCCAATTAAAGGGCTATTTTGGACGTTTTGGGCAAAGGCGACTCGATCAATGCCGGGGACTGGCAAGTGGACACCCAGGCGTACTAAAATCAGTAAGCCAACTGTTACGAGGATGCGGCCTCGTAAACCAGCAGCTTGAGCCATCTGCATGAACGTCTCTTGTGCAGTTGGCGCTTTCTCTCTACTAACGTCCATAGTTACGATTTTGGATTTTAGATTTGGGATTTTCGACTAAATCATTTTCTGATAGCAAGCTTGAGGATTTGAGATTTGGACAGACTCTCAAACCTCAAATCTTCACGCAACTAATTCACAACTTCCGCCTGCAGCTTCAATTTTGGTGCGAGCACCTGCGGTAAAAGCCGAGGCGCGCACTTGCAAAGGTACATTCAGTTCACCATCTCCTAAGATTTTCAGCGGCCCGTCGTCTGTGGTGACAATTTTTGCTTGGATCAAAGAGGTGAGAGTAACTTCGGTGTTTGCTGGCAGCGATGCTAATTTACTTACATTAATGGTAGTGTACTCTTTCCGGTTCACTAGAGGGAAGCTTTTCAACTTGGGGAGACGGCGGTAGAGAGGATTTTGACCTCCTTCAAAACCGGGTCTAGTGCCGCTACCGGCTCTAGATTTTTGACCGCGCATCCCTTTGCCGGAGCTCGCGCCTTGACCGGCAGAAATACCTCTGCCCAAGCGTCGGGGGCGCTTTTGGGAGCCTGCTTTGGGTCGGGCGTCTTGCAATCTCATAGTTTTAGTAATTGGTAATTGGTAATTGGTATTTAGAGAGGGGGTACGCAGTAGTTTTGAGTGCGTGAGTTTTAAGTTGCGGATTTTTTTATTTTCACCGCAAGCACTTAACACTCAAAACTTACAGTTTCCCATTCTCGCGTGCCCTAACCGTAGAGATTTTCTACTGGAATTCCGCGCTCTTGAGCAACTTCGGACAAGGTGCGGAGGGTGGAGAGGGCATTGACTGCGGCTCGGGCGTTGTTTAAGGGATTTCCAGAACCTAGCTGTTTGGCTAAGATGTTGCGGACTCCTGCTAGTTCGAGAACAGTTCGCACTGCTCCCCCTGCAATTACCCCGGTTCCCGGAGCGGCCGGCCGCATCATCACTTTAGCTCCGCCGCCGTCACCGTTGATGGGGTGAGGGATGGAGTTAGATTTGGTGAGAGGGACTTCAATTAGGTGCTTTTTGCCGTCAGCGACGCCTTTTTTAACGGCACCGATTACGTCGCTAGCTTTGCCGACTCCTACTCCAACTTGACCGCGTTCGTTGCCGATAATGACTATGGCGCGGAAGCTGAGTTTTTTACCACCTTTGACTACTTTGGTAACGCGCCGAATCTGAACAACCCGTTCTTGCCATTCGGATTCTTTTTCGCGCCCTTTGTTGTTGCTGCTGCTTTTTTTCTTGTTGCGCTGTTCTTTTTGTTCTGCCATAGTTTTGTCCTGTGGGAATTAGTAATTGGTGAAAGGCGATCGGCAAGTGGTAATTGTTTGAGTAAAAAGTAAAAATAGAAGAAATCTGGATTTTGCCTTTTAACTTTCAACTTTTGACTTTTTACTTTTTAATTACTCATTACCCGCTACCCATTACCCCCTCTAGAAGTCTAACCCCGCTTCGCGAGCTGCTTCTGCGAGGGCTTTGACACGACCGTGATAGAGGTTGCCCCCCCGATCGAATACGACTTTGACTATGCCAGCGCTGGAACAGCGTTTGGCAATCAACTGACCGACTTGCACGCTCGCGGAGCAGTTGCCGCCAGAACTGAGAGTTGACTTCAATTCGGGATCGAGGGTTGACGCGGCGGCCAAAGTGTGCTGGGCGGTGTCGTCGATTACTTGAGCGTAGATGTGCTGCTCTGAACGAAATACCGCTAGTCTGGGACGTTCGGCGGTGCCGAACACCTTGCGCCGAACACGGCGGTGTCTGCGCTGGACTGATTCTTTGCGAGTAAGCTTCATTGTTACTTCTTACCTGTTTTGCCTGTTTTACCAGCTTTGCGCCGGACGACTTCGCCGCTGTAGCGAATGCCTTTGCCTTTGTAGACTTCGGGCGGACGCACTGCGCGGATGCGGGCTGCTGTATTGCCTACGAGTTCTTTGTCAATGCCGGAGACAATGACGTTGGTGTTGCCTTCAACTGCCATTGTGATGCCTTCGGGAGGGGGCATTTCAACGGGTTTGCTGTAACCGACGTTTAAAATCAGGTTCCGTCCTTGAACCTGTGCCCGATAACCTGTGCCGATAATTTCGAGACGCCGCTGAAAACCTTGAGATACACCTTCGACCATGTTTGCGACTAGGGTGCGGCACAAGCCGTGCAGTTGTCTGGCGACGCGAGATTCGTCTCGGCGAGTAACGAGTAAAGTCTCGCCTTCAATTCCCATAAGGATTTCGGCTGGGATAACTCGGGAAAGTTCACCTTTAGGGCCTTTGACGGCTACTTTTTGACCGTCTAGGGTGACGGTGACTTTCGTGGGGATGCTAATCGGACGCTTGCCAATTCGCGACATAGTTTTTTGTCCTTTGTTTTTAGTTATTAGTCCTTGATTATTAGTGCTTAGTTATTAGTCCTTAGTGATTGATTTTTGAGTCGGTTGCCAACGACCAGTGACTAATGACTAATGACTAATGACTACCAAACATAACAAAGCACTTCACCGCCCAAACCTTGGCGTCGAGCTTCTCTATCCGTCATAATGCCGCTGGAGGTGGAAATAATGGCTATGCCAATTCCGCCTAACACTCTGGGCAATTCTTTACGGTTCGAGTAAACGCGCAGTCCTGGTTTGCTGACTCGCTTAAGTGCCGTGATAATGGGCTTGCGAGTTTTACCTTTGTACTTTAGAGAAAGCACTAAATGTCGCTTGACCCCTTCTGCTTCTGCTTCTTCAAATTCGCCGATGAAGCCTTCACTTTTGAGGACTTGGGCGATGCTGCGGGTCATTTTTGTAGCTGGAATTTGCGTTGTTTGGTGGCGCGCCATGCAAGAATTGCGAATGCGCGTCAACATATCTGCTATGGTATCGTTAGCTGCCATCTTTTGCTTCTTACTCTAGTGCTTAGTTGTCCCGGAACGGCATTCCCATTTCTTTAAGCAAGGCGCGTCCTTCTTCGTCGGTGTTTGCTGTGGTGATAATTGAAATGTCCATGCCTCGAATTTGATCGATGCGGTCATATTCTATTTCTGGAAAAATTAGCTGTTCTCTCAGACCCAAGCTGTAGTTGCCGCGCCCGTCGAAGCTTTTGGGGCTGATGCCGCGGAAGTCGCGGATTCGGGGGAGTGCGAGGTTGATCAGCCGATCGAGAAAATCGTACATCCGATCGCCGCGCAGCGTCACCATAACGCCGACGGGTACTCCTTTGCGGATTTTGAAGCCTGCAATCGCTTTTTTTGCCCGCGTCACCACTGGTTTTTGACCGGTGATGATGCCAATTTCGTTGATCGACGAATCGAGTGCCTTAGCGTTTTGAGATGCTTCTCCCAAACCGCGGTTCACTGTGACTTTGACGAGTTTGGGAACCTGATGGATATTAGTATATTTAAACTGATCCATCAGTGTGGGAACGATTTTTCCTTGATAAAGAACTTTGAGTTTGTCCGGCATAGTTTTTGTGTTTCGTTAACTGTCCCTGGGCTTGGTCAGGGAATTTGTCGATTGTCCGTCCCACCGATGTTAGCTGTTAGTTATGAGTTGAAAAGTCACTTGTCAGAAGGCGGACTAATGACCGATGACTGATAACAAATCACTATTGATCGATGATTTCTCCAGTTTTTTTGAGCTGTCGCAGTTTCCGACCGTCTTCGCTAAATGTATAGCAAACGCGGCTAGCTATTTTTTCTTTTTCGGAATAGTGCATGACATTTGAGCTGTGAATGGGAGCCTCAAATGTGAGTATTTTCCCGGACTCTCCCTCTTGCTGGGGCTTGACGTGCTTTGTTCTGATGTTTACACCTTTAACAATTACTTTGCTGACTTTAGGATATGTCTTTAAGATTTCTCCGACTTTTCCTTTCTCTTTGCCAGTAATTATTTGCACGGTGTCGCCCGCTTTGACGTGCATTCTGTAGCGCTGCGGCTCGCTAGTTGGTTTACCCTTTTTTCCGTACATTTTAAAGTACCTCCGGGGCTAAGGAAACGATTTTAGTAAAGTTTTTGTCGCGCAATTCGCGGGCAACGGGGCCGAAGACGCGAGTGCCTTTGGGGTTGCCGTCTACGTTGATAATAACGGCGGCGTTATCGTCAAAACGAATGCTCATGCCACTGTCGCGACGCAGACCTTTGCGGGTTCTGACAATGACAGCCCGAACAACATCTGATTTTTTGACGGCCATATTGGGGATGGCGTCTTTGACGACGGCAATGATGACATCGCCGACTCCGCCGTAGCGACGGTTGCCGCCTCCCAATACGCGGATGCACATCAGTTTGCGGGCTCCGCTATTGTCGGCGACATTGAGGTATGTCTGGGGTTGAATCATGGTGATTGTTGACTGTTAACTGTTGACTGTTAACTGTTGACTGTTAACTGTTGACTGTTGACGACTAATTGATTAATCAAGTACCGATCGGGCGAGCGCGAGATCGCAATTAACTGTTAGCCGTTTTTTGTCCCGAAAATCTCAGCAACCGTCCAACGTTTGGTTTTGCTCAGTGGGCGAGTTTCAGTGATGCGGACGCGATCGCCAGATTTACACTGATTTTCTTCGTCATGAGCTTTGTAGCGCTTGGTGCGGACTACGATTTTGCCGTATTTGGTGTGAGAGGAGCGGTTTTCGATTGCTACCACGACGGTTTTATCCATCTTGTCGCTGACTACTACGCCAACTCGTTCTTTAATTGCCATACCTACCTATTTTTGTTGTGCAATTGACTTGTTTTTAGCTACTGTGCGATCCGAGGCTAGGTTGCTGCTCACTCTTGGCTGACTTCTGGGCTGGGAGCCGAACCTGCGGCTTCTTGAGCTACGGCTGATTTTTCTGCCGCTTCTTTCTCAGCAACGATTTGGCGCTCGCGTTCAACTGTCATCAATTGAGCTAGCCGGTGTTTGGCGTGCTTGAACAGGTGAGGCTTTTCCATGCGGCCGGTAGCTTGCTGGAGCCGCAATTCCATTAGTTGGCGCTTGACGGCTAAAATTTGCTCTGCTACTGCAGCATCGCTTAATTCTCTAGCTTCTTTAATCTTGGTCAAAGACATAATTGTGTGCTTTCTCGTTAGCGAGCGGTATGACAGAAGACATAATTGTCTCTTAGGCTGAAGGTCGAAGGAAAGAAAAGTTATGAAAGCCAGATTTTAAAATGCTGTAGCCGTTTAAAATGCTGATTAATACAGACCTAATTCTACCTTCGCTCTTCGCTATGACTGGCCTTCTTCGCGAGTGATGAACTTGGTTTTAATTGGTAGTTTGAAAGATGCCAAACGCATTGCTTCGCGGGCAGTTTCTTCAGTTACGCCGCCAATTTCAAACATTACCCGGCCCGGTTTGACCACGGCCACCCAAAACTCTGGTGAGCCTTTACCAGAACCCATCCGGGTTTCTGCTGCGCGCTCGGTGACTGGTTTGTCGGGAAAAATGCGAATCCAAATTTTGCCACCCCGGCGGATATAGCGGGTCATGGCGCGGCGTCCGGCTTCTATTTGGCGGGAAGTAATCCAGGCGGGTTCGACGGCTTGGAGCGCGAAGTCGCCAAAGCTAACTGTATTGCCGCGGGTGGCAATACCGCTCATTCGCCCGCGCTGTTGTTTGCGGAATTTCGTTCTTTTAGGGCTTAACATGGCTTTGGGAGTTGGGTAATTGGTAATTGGTAATTGGTAATTGGTGATTGCTAATTGCTAATTGGTTTGGAACAACTCACACTTAACAAATGACAACTAACAGTTAACAATTAGCTAGCCTTCGTTCGATCGATCTTCAAAGTTCTGGCGGCGGCGCTTTTGTTTGGTGCGGGGCACTGCTGCATTTGGTGCAGCCTCTTGTTCCTGTCCGGGAATAATTTCGCCTTTGAAAACCCAAACTTTAATGCCCAGAATACCGTAGATGGTTTGAGCAGTGCAGTAGGAGTAGTCGATGTCTGCCCGCAGCGTGTGCAAGGGGACTCTTCCTTCCCGGGTCCATTCCGTACGGGCAATTTCTGCACCGTTGAGGCGTCCGCTGACTTGAATTTTGATGCCTTGGATGCCGACTTTTTGGGCGCGGGTGATCGCTTGGCGGACGACTCGGCGGAAAGATACGCGCCGTTCTAGTTGCTGAGCGATGTATTCCGCGATCAGTGTGGCATCGGCGTCTACTCGCTGGACTTCGACGACGTTAATGCGGATTTGGCGGTTGCTACCCAGTTGCTGCTGCAAACCGACGCGCAAAGTTTCGATCCCTGCTCCGCCGCGGCCTACGACAACGCCTGGTCTGGCGGTGAACACTTCTAGGTCGATTTGATCGGCTTTCCGCTCAATTTTGACCGATGAAATGCCAGCATTGCTGAGGGTTTTACGAACGTACTTGCGAATTTTATAGTCTTCTTGCAAGAGTTCTGGATAGTTTTTGGGATCGGCAAACCAGCGAGAGCGGTGCTCTTGGGTAATGCCGAGGCGAAAACCAATTGGATGTATTTTTTGGCCCATAATAGTTGATGAGTTAATTGGTAATTGGTAATTGGTAATTGGTAATTGGTAATTGGTGATTACCGATTTTTTCAACTTTAAGCTGTTTATTACCTATTACGTTTTTCCCTGGTTTAGTTTTCTACGAGCGGAGCTACTACTACGGTAATGTGACAGGTTGGCTTGCGGATTTGGTAGGCGCGACCTTGAGCGCGGGGTCTAAAGCGTTTGAGGACTGGGCCTTGGTCTGCGTAAGCTTGAGAAACTACCAGCTTGGATTTATCCAATCCTGCGTTGTGTTCGGCGTTGGCTACTGCCGATCGCAAAACTTTGACGATTGGTTCGCAGGCGCGGTAGGGCATGAATTCGAGTAAAATCAGCGCTTCTTGGTAGCTTTTGCCGCGAATTTGGTCGAGGACTCGGCGCACTTTGAAGGGGGATGTCCGGATGTAACGGGCGATCGCCTTAATTTCGGATGTGGTATCTATAACCATTTCGATTTGGGTAATTGGTAATTGGTAATTGGGAAAAAGGTAATTGGTAATTGGGAAAAAGTTTGTCCGATTACCTATTACCTGTCACCTAATTCGGCTATCTTTTTGCCTTTTTATCACCACTTTTCGCGTGACCTCTAAAGGTGCGAGTGGGGGAAAATTCTCCGAGTTTGTGACCTACCATTTGGTCGGTGAGGTAGACGGGTACGTGCTGTCTGCCGTTGTGAACGGCGATCGTGTGACCTACCATTTGAGGCAGGATTGTGGAAGATCGCGACCAAGTTTTAATTACTTGTTTTTGGCCGGCGGCGTTGAGTTTTTCGATTTTTGTCATCAGAGCATCTGCGACAAAGGGGCCTTTTTTTAGCGATCGAGACATGATTTTTTTAGTAATTCAGGAGTCATTAGGCATGATTCAGCAGTCATTGGTCATCAGTCCTCAGTCATTAGTTAGCAGTTAATAACTAAGCACTGAAGACTGCTGACTGATGACTAGCTTTGTCTACCGCCCTTACCGCGCTTGGAAGATTTGCGGCGGCGGCGGACGATTAAAGCGTCGCTGCGCTTGTTTTTGCGTCGAGTTTTTGCACCCAATGCTGGTTTACCCCAAGGAGTGACAGGCCCCGGACGTCCGATGGGAGCTCTGCCTTCGCCACCGCCGTGCGGGTGGTCTACCGGGTTCATGACACTACCGCGAACGGTGGGTCTACGACCTTTCCAGCGGGTGCGACCTGCTTTGCCGAGGCTGATGTTTCTGGCGTCTGTGTTGCCGACTTGACCGATAGTGGCATAGCAGTCGGCGCGGACTTTGCGCTGTTCGCCGGATGGCAGTTTCAGGGTAACGTAGCTACCTTCTTTTGCCATTAGCTGAGCGCTGGAGCCGGCGGAGCGAACGATTTGTCCGCCTTTTCCAGGTACTAGCTCGACGTTGTGGATGCTGGTACCGAGGGGAATGTTCTTCAGGGGGAGGGCGTTACCGATCTCGATCGGCGCGTCTGGGCCTGAGACAATTACTGTACCGACGTTTAAGTTGAGCGGGTGCAGGATGTACCGTTTTTCGCCGTCTTTGTAGAACAGGAGGGCGATGCGGGCGTTGCGATTGGGGTCATATTCGATCGCCTTGACGGTAGCTGGAATGCTGTGTTTGTCGCGGCGGAAGTCGATGTCTCTATAAAGCCGTTTGTGACCGCCTCCCCGGTGGCGACAGGTAATGACGCCTCGGTTGTTGCGGCCTTGTTTGGTGTGCTTATTACTGGTTAGAGACTTTTCTGGTTCTGATTTGGTAATTTCAGCAAAGTCCGAGACGGTTTGTTCTCGGGTGCTGGAGGTATAAGGTCGGTAAGAACGGATGCCCATAATCGATTTTAGATTTTAGATTTTAGATTTGGGATGCAAGGACTTGGCGGTTTTGGATTTTAGATTTGGGATTATCAGTTAACTTGGTAACTTTCTGGGTTTGGTATTTTCACCAGTTAACCGCAATCTAAAATCTAAAATCTAAAATCCAAAATTGGCTAAACTTCTGGGAATAGGAGTTTGCGGATCGAGTCTCCGTCGGTCAGAGTTACGGTTGCTCGCTTGTAACAAGGTTTAAATCCGACGAATTTGCCAACTCGACGCTTTTTGCGCGGCGGGTTTTGGGTGTTGACGCCGATGACTTTGACCTTAAATAGTTCTTCGATTGCAGCTTTGATTTGAGGCTTGGTCGCTTTGGGGGCTACGTCGAATGTGAATTGATTTAATTCCATCATTCGGGTAGCTTTCTCGGTGAGAATCGGACGCTGGATCAAATCTGCGTAGTCGCGGGGGTCGATTTTACTCACCGTAAATCTCCTGAATTTTAGCTATGGCTGTAGATGTGACGATAATTTTGTCAGCCGCGAGAACGTCGTAAACATTCAGGGAGGTTGCCAAGATGACGTTTACTAATTCGATGTTGCGTCCTGATAAGTAGACGTTTGGTTGCGGTTCTGGCAAGATTAACAGAACTTTTGTATCGGGTTCAATACCCCAGCGGGCGATCGCACTCAGCAATTCTTTGCTTTTCGGTTTCGGAAATTGCTCTGCAAATTCTTCAACCACAATGATGTCTTCGGTGCGACTTTGGAATGCTGTCCGCAAAGCGAGACGGCGTTCCTTTTTGTTCATTTTGACTTCAAAGTCTCTCGGTTTTGGTCCGAAGATGACACCGCCGCCCCGCCACAGCGGAGAACGGATAGAACCTGCTCTGGCTCGACCCGTGCCTTTTTGACGCCAGGGTTTGCGACCGCCGCCTCTGACTTCCGAGCGAGTTTTGGTGCAAGCATTTCCTTGACGAGCGTTATTCAGTTGTCGCGTCAATGCTCTGTGAACGATGTGAGACGCATTTTCTTCTTTGGCTACGCGCAGTTCTAAAGTTGTTTCCCCAACTTCTTCGCCTTGCCAATTTCGGACTACACAATTAACCATATCTTTTGTCCTTTGTCTGTTGTTAGTTGTCTGTTGTTAGTTGTCTGTTGTCTTTTGTCTGTCGTCTGTTGTCTGTTCTCAGGTCTTAGTTTTCAGCTCTTAGTTTTCAGCTTTTAGTTCTTAGTTATTGCTTGCTACTAACGGCCAACCACTATCTACTGACTGCTGACTACTGACTACTTACTACTGACTAACGTCCTACTTTTTTCTCAGGCACAACATTGACTAAGGCGCCAGCTTTGCCTGGAACTGCTCCCTTAATTAGCAGTAAATTCTGCTCTGTATCCACCCGGACAATTGTTAGTTTGCGGACGGTGACTTGAACGTTGCCCATACGTCCTGCCATTCTTTTCCCAGGATAAACGCGACCAGGAGTAGTTCCAGGCCCGATCGATCCAGGCTCGCGGTGGTTCTTGGAACCGTGAGACATGGGGCCTCGTTTAAAGTTGTGGCGCTTTTGAAAACCTGCAAAACCTTTACCGATGCTTGTACCGATGACATCTACTATTTGTCCCGGTGTAAAAGTATCTGCTTTTAGTTGTTGACCTAATTCAAATGAACTGGTGTCTTCCAATCGGTATTCCTGCAAGTGGCGCAGTGGATTCGCCCCCGACTTGGCAAGGTGTCCTAGTTCTGGCTTGTTGAGAGCCTTTGGTTTGACTTCGTTGTATCCAACTTGAACGGCACCGTAGCCGTCAGTTTGTTTTGTTTTGATTTGAGTTACTGTACAAGGCCCTGCTTGTATGACGGTGACGGGGATGGCTCTCCCTTCGGCGTCAAACACTTGAGTCATGCCTAGTTTAGTGCCAAGAATGCCTACAGACACGGATTTTCTTCCTTTTATTTACGCAAGAGGTTTCGGATTGCGAAATTTACGTCAATCCGCTTGCTCTTGTGCAGAAACATTTATTTCAGTGTTCCTGCAATTAACTGTTATCAACCAACAGCCTTCCTCGGTGTTTAAAATTTGAGTTTTAAATTTGGGAGCGAGCTTGTGGAAGTCTTGCAAGGGTTGAGATTCGCGGATTTTTACCTGCTATATCTCCGAGTTTTGTCTCGGTCTTGCTTGTTTGTGCCAGGACTTGAGCAGCAAACCACTCAGTATCCTTTACGGCGACAATTCACAATAGTACATGAAGTGTTTGCCGTTTGTCAAGGGCGCGATGAGAATTTTTCGCCTCAACTTTAGGATTTATAATATTTCCAGCTCGCAAGCAGCGATCGACCAAATTTTGATACAGCAGGAAACACAAATTTATGGGACTGATTACGACGGGATCTGATCTGATTCGGGATTTGGAAAAGTCGGGGTCGCTGGCCCTGTACGTTCCTTTAGAGGGAGGATTTGAGGGGCGCTACCTCCGCCGGCTGAGGGCCGCGGGCTACGGTGGGTACACGATTTCGGCGCGGGGTTTGGGCGATTTGGCGATGTATTTAACGGGGGTTCACGGGGTACGACCGCCGCATTTGGGCAAGAAAACTACTGGCAACGAAGGGGCGGTTGGTTATACATACTACGTGCCGCCGATGTTGAAAACTCAATTAGACAATTTGCCACCGAAAGCAAAAGGATTGGTGCTGTGGATTATTGAAGGGCAAATTTTGTCGAGTCAGGAGATTGAGTATTTGACTGTTTTGCCGACGTTAGAACCACGAGTTAAAATAGCAGTGGAGATGGGGGGCGATCGAGCTTTTAGCTGGAAGCCACTTAAAGATGCTTTAGTTGCAGCTTAAATTCTGCTGTTTTCGATCGCAAATCTACTAAAAAAACCAGCGAGCAACTAAAGCTCAACAGCTTCTGCTCGCTGGTTTTGATATTTTGGGGAAAAACTTAATTAACAGGAAAAATCTTATGCTTCAGAACCGCGATTATACGATCATTATTGACAAAAGCGGCAGTATGTACACAAAAGACCAGATGGGCGGTAAAAGTCGGTGGGCGCTCATGCAAGAATCGACGATCGCATTGGCGAATAAATGCGAAGAACTTGATCCTGATGGCATAACAGTTTATGTGTTTTCCGGTCGCTTCAAGCGCTACGACAACGTAACATCAGCTAAAGTAGTGCAAATTTTCCAAGAAAACGAACCTTCGGGAACTACGAATTTAGGTGCTGTTCTGCAAGACGCTCTGAACAGTTATTTTCAGCGCAAAGCATCCGGTAAGACCAAGCTAAATGGGGAAACAATATTAGTGGTGACGGACGGGGAACCGGACGATCGCAAAGAAGTGATGAAAATTATTATAGAGGCTTCCCGGAAGCTCGATCGAGATGAAGAGTTGGCGATTTCTTTCATTCAAGTAGGGAATGCGCCGGAAGCTACTAAGTTTCTCAAGATATTGGATGACGAACTGCAAAGCGCCGGGGCTAAATTCGATATCGTTGATACTGTCACGATGGATGATATTGAAGGAATGACCCTGACAGAGGTATTGCTGAATGCAATAACTGATTAAGGAGGCGGGTGAAGTTTCCGTGATTATATTGGGGCCAGTTGGCCCAGCAGCATTTTTTAGGGGGTTTAAGTTATGGAATCGATCGAGCGCCTGTTAGGTGAACTTAAGGCAGAGTATCAAGCATCTCAAAAAATTGCTGAGTTGAAAAGTCAGACATCGGTGCAAGCACAAGCGCCTATGCCACAAGCTGCAGTACCGTCAAATCAAACATTTAAAACATCCGATATAAATTTGTATGCTACTCCTTTGGAGAAGGATTTAGCTCAAATTAAGGCTGAGTACGAATCGCAAAATAAAGCTCAGGAAGTGGCTTCACAGCAACCGCTTAAGGCTGAGCACGAAGCGCAAAATCAAGCTCAGGAATTAGCTTCACAGCAACCGCAGCCAGCAGAAAAAGTCGCGGGGGCGCAGTTGGAGGTACAAACGCACAGACAGAAAGTTAGGCAAGCTCAGGTTTGGCTGAAAAAGTTGGATAAAAATTCCGATGAGGGATATTGGTTCGATCAGTTTGCTTTTAAGTATTCTTCGAGGATAGATGCGGCTATCGACTATTTGCAAGCGGTGAATGAGTTTGATTGATTGAACTACACGGTATTCACAATTGGTCAGGCCGTTTTTGGTTAATTGCCATCTCTATTTGTTGTAAGGACATGGCAGTGCTGTGTCTTTGCAAGACGTACAATAAATATCCTTTGTATCACGCGGTATTTAGGATACGGCAGTGCCGTATCCTACAAGTGGCCAGCAAATAAATATCATTTATAGCGACACAGCACAGTTATTTCCTGTGGCTGCGACAACCACGGAGAGGATTGATCCTATACTAAATTTTTGGCCACAGATGTAGGATGCAACAAAAACAAAGCTGCCTTTTTTGCTGTATCTTCAGATAGCTGAATTTGTTTTAACTCAACAATACCTTCACTGATAAAAGTATCTCTCAAAGCAGCTTTTTCTCCGCTGTTAAAAGTCGTTTCGTAAAACACTTCTCTAATTCCAGCCGCAATAACTAATTTCAAACAATAGATGCAGGGTTCTAAAGTGACGTAAATACTAGCCCCAGCAGTAGATATACCGTGTTTAGCAGCTTTGGCGATCGCATTTGCTTCCGCGTGAACCGCCCTTGAGGGCAAAGTTTTGCTGGCGTCGCAACTACTCAAACCAGGATAGCAGAAGCCTTGAGTAGTACAGTGTGCCGAACCTGACGGCGAACCGTTGTAACCCGTTGCTAAAACTTGCCTGTTTTTAGTTATCACCGCGCCTACAGGAAAAGCCAGACAAGTCGATCGAGTAGCGGCCAATTTTGCTAACATTAAGAAGTATTCGTCCCAATTCGGTCTTTCTTCTTCTAGATTCATTTTCTATCCTGAATGTATTGGTTGCTGGTTTTCAGACACTCGGCCGCCTTTTGCAATTCTATTCCCAAATAACCAATATGCTCGGGTTGGATGGCAGGGCAAGCCGCACAAATTTCTCGCACTAACTTGAGAGGGTTTTTTCCAGAATAACAGGTGACAACTTCGCCGCTGCCCGGGGTGGTTTGCGTGACAACTATTTGATTGTCGGCTACTTCAACTAAAAAATTGCCTGCTGCATCGAAAAAGTCTCGATCTTCGCAGATTTTAGCATATTGGGTTTGAATGAGTCGATCGGCATTTTCAAAGGTATCGTCATACAAGTGAGCAGATTGACTCAGCGTTACCAACGGGCCCATCGTCAAATTATAATCGGAACGCCTCGCAATTTCATCTCGAATGTGCTGCTGCAAAGCCCGCAAACCCATTGCATTTGCCGGCCAAGCCGCAAACATATCGTTACTGCGGAGAGTTGCGGTTAGCGATATTTCACCGTCCACAACTCGCACCCAAATGTGATTTAAACAAGGACTGCCACTGTGCTGGTGGTCGGATGAACCGTCAGGTCTTCTGTTAACATTTCCGCCCGCATCCCACAGACTAATTACAGCACTTGCTGCGTCAATTTCCTTAATTAGTTTGGCAATAACTTCTTCAATTTGATCTCGTCCAAACCATGACCGCATCCGCTGTGCGTAGGTATATTTAATGCCTTCGCTATATGGGGCATCTTCCAGCATTTGCGGTTTGTACTGTTCGAGGAAATCACGGTCTATTGGTAAGTAATTCGGTTCGGGAAAATAGAACTCCGCAGGTTCATCTGTAATCACTGCCATTAAGTCGATTAATTCTTGCCACTGTCCGTCGTAACCAGTCGGCCGTAAGGTGCCGGTGGTCTTAATTCGGTGGATGATTTTTACCCATGTTTCGGCGATTGTTTGGCCTTCGATTCTGTGTCCGTATTTCTGACCGGGAAGCACAGTCGGGACGATTTCAACTAATGGAAAAGTTAGGGTTTCTCCCCAAGGTTCAACCACTGCTTTTTCGGAAAAAGACTTTACAAAAGTCACTGTTTCTGCTATATTTATTGCTTCTTTCCATTCGATTGAATGACGCAATAGTTCTAAGGCTTCTGCTGATATTTCAATATCAATGTAGCCAAATATTGAAGATTTAATTAACCAGCAATCTCTACCAGTATCGCTTTTGCCGGCTTCAAAGCCGTTGCGAAAAAAGTCGATTAAGCACGCTGCGGCACCGGAGTTACGGTCTTCTTTGGTAGCGTTGAGAATTACTAAAAAGCGGACGTGGGGATTGCACAGCAAGTTTCTAATTAAGAAGTTGATGCCGCGAGTAGGAGAGTATAGTTGTCCGATGACAGCAAATTCGTTGGGTTGTAATTTTTTGCCGATCGCACTTTTTACTGTCCAGCCGCTGACAATGGCTGTTTGCCCCGTTCCGCAAATTAATTGATTTGGCTTGTATAGGGGTTTGTACTCAAATTTATTGACGAGATTTGTGGCTGTCATGGTTTACCGTTTTTTGCACCGCGTACTACTATATCAATAGTTTGGATGGTTTGAAGGGGCACTATCAATCATCTTTATGCCACCGCTGCAAGGATTTGTTATGCTGCGTCAACGCAAATCTTTGCCTGAATGTCTTTTACCGCGATCGCCTTCAGCGGAATTGAAATCACAAACTCTGTACCTTCACCTAAAGTTGAGTTGACTTCTAAAGTTCCAGAGTGTTTCTGGACTACGATTTGATGAGCGATCGCCAATCCTAGGCCTGTTCCTTGCCCCACGCCTTTAGTGGTAAACAGATGCTCAAAGATTTTTGGCTTCACCGCATCCGTCATCCCAATCCCATTATCCTGAATTCGGATCACTACCTGAGATTCCGACAATTGGGTTTTGACAGTAATCTGGTTGGGTTTGGCTTTGATCTGAGCAAAACTGCGTCCTTGATTTGATTCCTCAAGCGCATCGATCGCATTTGCCAGCACATTCATAAATACCTGATTCAACTGTCCCGCAAAGCATTCTACCTCTGGCAGATCGCCATAGTCTGTGATGACTTGAATTTCCGGGCGACATTCGTTGGCTTTGAGGCGATGCTTGAGAATCAACAGCGTGCTGTCAATGCCGTCGTGGATATTGCAAGTAATTGGGAGTTCGCAATCCGAACGCGAGAAGGTTCTTAAACTGGTGCTGATGGTGCGAATGCGATCGACTCCTTCTTGCATCGAATCGATTAATTTGGGTAGATCCTCTTGTAAGTATTCCAAGTCTATTTCCTCCACGAATGCCTGAAGCGTGGTACTTGGATAAGGGAGTTCTTTTTGGTAGAGAGCGATCAGTTTAAAGAGGTCTTTAATATAGTCCTGAGCAGGATTCAGATTGCCCGCAATAAAGCCAAGCGGGTTATTAATCTCGTGCGCGACACCCGCCACTAAATTGCCCAAAGCAGACATCTTTTCGGTGTGGACTAAGTGACACTGAGACTGTTGCAGTTGTGTGAAGGCTGCTTCTAAATCAGCCGTTTGCTCAGCTACACGCTGTTCGAGATTTTTCGTTAACTGCCGTAGCTGCAAATGAGTTTTTACCCGTGCTAGCATCTCCTTTTCTTGAAAGGGTTTGGTGATGTAGTCCACAGCACCCAAGTCA
Organism: Microcoleus sp. Pol7_B2; assembly: GCF_036701035.1. Classification (NCBI taxonomy): domain Bacteria; kingdom Bacillati; phylum Cyanobacteriota; class Cyanophyceae; order Oscillatoriales; family Microcoleaceae; genus Microcoleus; species Microcoleus sp. Pol7_B2. The sequence goes on from NZ_JAUBQB010000007.1 coordinate 26,970, forward strand.
AATCCTTTCTCCTTACTATCGGCATCGGAGACAGCGGTCATAAAAATGATCGGAATGCTGGCTGTCCTGGGATCTGCCTTCAGACGTTGGCAGGTTTCAAAGCCGTCAATTCCTGGCATTTGAACATCGAGCAAGATCAGATCGGGAGGATAAACTTGGACTCGCTTAAGAGCGCGATCGCCGTTGATTGCGGTTGCTACTTCATACCCCGCATCACTTAAGGTTTCACAAACCACTTCTAAGTTTGCAGGGGTATCATCCACCACCAGAATTAATTGAGGACTAGACATCGGCTTTTTTCTCTGTGAGGTGTTGTTGTAGCAACTCTTCAATTTCTTCGTCTTTAAATTGCTTAGCAAGCCGAAGAATTTGTGATGCAAAATCAGCGTAGCGAGGGTTAGAGTGAGCAAGATGCTCTGTGTGTTCTCGTAGCCGTTTTAAGTTGCCTTGCTGTGCCAGTTGTAGTAATGCCCTTAACTCTAAAGTCGAAGGAATAATCCCTTCAGGCTTATCTAATGCAGTCGTTAGAGTGGATGGCCCAGAGTCGTTTGAGGCTGTCATTTCATATTTCCACTTTAATTCCAAATGAGTGGCTAAGAGGTTAAATAATTCACTGACTTCCACTGGCTTGGCCAGGAAATCATTTCCCCCTGCATCTAAACTCATTTGTTGATAGGCTTGTGATACTGATGCAGAAGAGACAAGGATCTTCTGGTGTTGCAACTCATTTGCACTGCGAACCTGTTTGAGCAGTTCAAAGCCATCCATGACTGGCATTGCCAAGTCTGTAATCACTAAGTCAGGTTGAGACTGTCGTATTTTTTCCAATCCTTCTTGTCCATTTTCTGCCTCAGTAAGTTGGAATCCTAGTGGATATAACAAGTTGACGAGAACGGCTCGGTTTTCCCAACGATCGTCTACAACAAGAATGCTGCGTCGTTGTCCTTCGTAACCAATAATTTGTTTTCCAGTTGTGAGGGAGTTTTGCTCGGCCCAATCGGTGGCGATCGCCATTTCCACCTCAAAAAAGAACTCACTACCGACTCCGGGTTGGCTCTTAACTTGGATTTTTCCGTTCATAAGTTGGACAATCCTTTGGCTGATCGCGAGTCCTAAACCCGTACCCTCGACTTGGCGCTGGCGATCGCCCACTTGTTCAAAAGCCTGAAAAATTTTATCCAAATGATCGGGCGCAATTCCTACGCCCGTATCCTCAACTTGAAATTTGAAAGAGTGAGTGGACGGATTGGGATGATTCTCAACTACGGCAACCTTGAGCGTGACACAACCTTTGTCGGTGAATTTAATCGCATTTCCCACCAAGTTGAGTAACACCTGACGCAGCCGTTTTTCATCGGCAAAAATCCCTTCAGGCAACTGCGGATCGGGCTGGTAAACGAAGTTAATGCCTTTTTGGTCGGCACGAATGCCGCAGATTTCAGCGACACCTTGGAGGAATGAGGGAAAGTGAATCCCTTTAGGTGTGAGTTCTAATTTGCCGGCTTCAATTTTGGACAAGTCCAACACATCGTTAATCAGGGTCAGCAAATGAGAACCACACTGGTGAATGATTTCTACCCCATGACGTTCTTTCGCTGGCAATGCGCTGCTGCGGTTGAGGATTTGAGCATAGCCCAAAATACCGTTGAGAGGAGTGCGAAGTTCGTGGCTCATGTTGGCGAGAAATTCGCTTTTTGCTTTGTTGGCATTGTCTGCAGCTTCCTTTGCATACTTGAGTTCGGCGGTGCGTTTTTCAACTCGCTGTTCAAGCTGCTGGTTAGTTTGCTCTAGGGCGGTGAAGGAATCGCGCAACTGCTGCGCCATTCGGTTAAAGGATTGAGCAAGTACACCCAGTTCTTTAACGCCAGAGGTTTCGACGTTTTGGTCGAGTTTTCCTTCGGCGATCGCTTCCGATGCGTGACTGAGCAGCAAAATGGGTCGAGCAATCCAGCGCGAGGTGTAGATACCCAAAACGGTTGCCAGTCCTAATGCGCCTAAACACAGCCAAATCGTGTTGACTGTATTGGCATTAATTCGTCCCATGAAATCTGATTCCGGCATGGCGACGACTACGAGCCAGTCCAATCCCCATTCGTCCTGCCAGGGAGTTACTTGAACAAACTCCCGCTCACCCTGGATCTCAAAGTCTAGGCGCTGGATGGTTTGAATGGTTTTCAGATCGCCGAAGCGATCGCCGAGATACTTGGACGTGGCTTGAATTAGGGCGTCCTTACTCTCAAAGCCCCGCAGTCGCTGAGGTTTGCCGTTGGTCACTGAAAACACCGGCGCATCGCTAGAGCTGGCAACGATTAATCCGTTGCGCTCCAGAATGAATACCTTGCTGGATTGACTAACCTTAATTTCACGTAAAAAGTCACTAATTTGCGAAAGGCGTTGCTCGACCCCCACGCTGCCGATCAACTGACCATTCTTGTCATAGATGGGGCGACTCGTGGCGATCGACAAGGGGTAGTTATTAGTCTCCCATTGATAGATCTCGCTCCACCCTGGCTTGCCCGTCTCGACACCTTTGGCGTACCAGCCTTCTTTCTGGAACTGATACGCTTTGGTGATTTCAAACATTTTAGTTGGCTTGCTTTGGTCATTTGTAATGTAGTTGTACAAATCTGGATTGCCGTACCGCTTCGGTAGCACCAGGCTAATGTCAGGATTGCCATGGTTCGGAATGGTTGACTCGCGGTAATATCCCGAGGCAATAAAGTCCCCCGTTTTAGACCCGTACAGGATATAGCCAACTTTGTAGGTTTTTACCTGCTTTGCAAAGAATTGAGCCAGGCGATCGGCATCCTGTAAGTTCAGCAATCCCAGGTCAATTTGCTCGCCGTTGATTTGCGTCAAATAGCGGGTTGCAGCGGCATAGCTGTCGAGGTGCTGATCCACACGGTTACTCACCTCTGTTTGTAAGTTAGTCGCTAGTTCATTCACTGCTTTTTGTCCATTTCGCAGTGACAGATACCCTGTTAATCCTACGGCAGCGAAGATTTGCAGGATGAATGGAACAACCAGACCGGTTCGCAGGGGAACCTTACTAAAGCCTTTAGCAGCACCAATTGTGGACTTCGACAGCATAGCGTTCAGAACAGTAAAGATAGGGTACAGGCCTGAGAGTTCCCAAACTTGGTTTATAGGCACCAGATTTTATCTGCAATAAACAGGAAAAATATCGGCTTCGGTTGGACTTCTAAAAAAGCATTGCGGTTCAAGTTTTATAGCGTCAAATCCCGCACCACTTGGTAGCGGAAATCGACACCAACACTAACAATTGATGTCCTACCTCCAACGACCAGTCGCATTAGCAAGTTGCGAGTCACTTTCTCTTTTTCACGGAGAGCAACAATGGCTGAGTTAGATGTGGCGTTGGTTGGTGGAGTGGCAGGGAGGCTGTTATCACCTCGGATCTGTTAGCAGACTGTTGTATTTAGTAGATCGGGCGATCGTTCTGGCTCAAATTTCAAGGCGATCGCACACACTCCACCAAAAATATCTCAACCCCATTACAATCGAAGACTACCGCTTATAGAATCAACTTGACATCTTTTGGGCGAGGGGAGCATCTCATATTTGTAAAAACACTTCTTCTGGCTCCTTCTTCCTCTTTCCTCCTGCCTCCTGCCTCCAATGGCTCCTTCTTTCTTCCTCTTTCCTCGCAGCCTCGCGCCTGACAGTCTGTGGCCTCCAAACTCCAATTTCTAGCTTGGCTGCAAAAGTGGGATGCTCCCGGGGCGATCGAGTAAAATTGACAAAAAGAGGTAAATTTAATCAGATTGGGGTTTAAAATGGGTTATTCCAGCGATGTCAGCAACAAAGAGTGGGAAATTATTGAGCCATTACTGTTCCAAAAGAAGAAAACCCAACCTCCGGTGTGGACTTGCGTGGCAAATCCTTTTCGGGGATATTTTATCAACTCAAGAACGGTTGTAATTGGTCAGACTTTCCCAGAGCTATACCACAATATTCTACTGTCTTCTGGCATTACCCAAATTGGTGTGAGGACTGTGTACTTGATCGGATTATGACCGACTTACATAGTAAGGTGCGCTAACAAGTCAAAAAAAACCGCAGTGGACAACCCTAATAATGATTGACTCACTTATGCGAGAAAAACACGCTTCTACGCTAGTGAGGAGTCTAAAGGGTTTTGTTTATACAAATGCACCGTTTAGCATCAAAAGACATATAGCTGTCGATATACTTGGCTTTCCCTTCTTTACCCACTGTACCAAAGCTAGCTTATCTGATAATCTGCAAGCTGATTGAAATTTTTTCCCAAAACATCGATTACTTCAAATCTAAACCTGCCGAACTTCCCAAAACTACCATCTTGTTAGACAACGGGTACCACCCTGAGAAACGCAACTGTTGCCTTGGAGGAGATTTATCCTCAGATTATGGCTAAGATTAAATTTGAACTCGCAGCCGCGCCATCAAAAGCCGAAAAGTACGCTAAACGGCAATCTGAATTTGTGCCCTCGGCGGCTAGATGGGGGAAGAGAACGTTCCAACGCTTGGGTGGAAAGATGCAAAAGCTGGCGTCAAAAACTTTGATCGCACACTCGCTCGTTCAAATGCCAAACTCAAGCTTTGCTTGATCAGACTGATGCTTAGAAGACTAGCCACCGCGTAAAAAGATCTCAAATGGGTTCTATAGATTAGCGGGATTTGCCGATGGCACTGAGCTTGAGTCTGTCCCAAATTTGTCGCTGCTGAGTTTACCGGGAAAACTGGTTGCAGGCAAACTGCCACAGGTACTCTAAACAAAAAAATTATCAAAAAAATAAAAAAGTGCGATCGACCGCGTTAGCAATTGCCGATAATTAGCGGCGCACTTATTTTGCACTCTCGGGCTGATTGCCGGTTGATGCGTAGATACCATGCCACCAAACCCAACATTTCTCCGAGAAACTGGGTTTACGAGGCCTTGTCCTAATTAAGATACAATAAGAACCACAAAGAAATTGCGATCGACATTATTTGACAGTCAAGCTATGCAATCTACAACTCAGTCCGAGACAGAACTGGCGATGGACGCTCCCAAACACGGATTGCCCGTTACAATCATTACAGGATTTCTCGGCAGCGGCAAAACAACCCTGCTCAACCACATCCTGACCAATCAGCAGGGTTTGAAAACAGCAGTTTTGGTAAATGAATTTGGCGAAATCGGCATCGACAACGAACTGATTGTCACCACCGACGACAACATGGTTGAGCTGAACAACGGCTGCATCTGCTGCACAATTAATGAAGATTTAGTTAATGCAGTTTACAAAGTTCTGGAACGTCAAGAAAATCTCGATTATCTGGTAGTCGAAACAACCGGACTCGCCGACCCGCTGCCAGTAGCGATGACTTTTTTAGGCACAGAACTGCGCGACCTAACTCGTCTCGATTCGATAGTGACAGTAGTAGACGCAGCTAACTACAGCTTAGATTTGTTCAACTCTCAAGCAGCTTACAGTCAAATAGCTTACGGCGATATAATTATCCTCAACAAAACAGATTTGGTTGAAGAAGCAGATTTAGATTTGTTAGAAGTTAAGATTCGCGATGTCAAAGAAGGTGCTCGAATTCTGCGAACAGTAAAATCGCAAGTTCCCCTGCCGCTAGTCCTCAGCGTCGGATTGTTTGAATCAGACAAATATTTCCAATCTGAAAAAACTGCTAGCAGTCACGACCATCACGACCATCACGACCATCACGACCACAGCCATCACGACCACAGCCATCACGACCATCACGACCATCACGACCATCACGACCACAGCCATCACGACCACTCCGACCATTTAGAAAATGACGGATTTACCTCAATTTCTTTCCAAAGCGACAAGCCGTTTTCTCTGAGAAAATTTCAATATTTCTTAGACAAACAACTGCCAACAAATGTGTTTCGCGCGAAAGGAATTATGTGGTTTGAAGAAAGTCCGAAACGGCATATTTTTCACTTGAGCGGCAAGCGATTTACGATGGACGATGATGAGTGGAAAGGTGAGCGGAAGAACCAGCTTGTTCTCATCGGTCAGGGTTTGGATACCGAGAATTTGCGCTCGCAACTCGAAAACTGTCTTTGTATGCCTTCAACCAGTCGCGGTAAAGGTTTTGGGAAGAACTAACAGTAAAATATTCTTTTCACCTAAACCAAAGAGCGTCGCGGTCTAATTGTTTTCGCGATCGCGAACTGGAGATGGATGGGGACAATGAAGGGCGATCGCCCTCTAAGAAAAAGAGTGCCCTCCAAGAAAAAGAGCGCCCTCGAATAAAAAGAGCGATCGACCTATTTTATTGTTGCTAACAAAAACAGAGCCGCACACTTATACTGTCCGCCGATCTCAAAAGCACGATCGCCAGTGCTTTCAAAGGTGCAGAGTTGCGTTGGTTTTACGTAATCTCTGCACCTTTATGCTGTTCCCACCACCTCTCACCACTCCTACTTCCCACAAGCAGCGCAATAGTTGGCAAACTCAACGAGGTCTGGGAGTTTCCCGTGATAGTCTCACGTTCCTTGTTTTCGGCTAAGCTATTACAACAAGCTTGCAAGAAGACGGGCTATGAGCAATCGGCGGCTAAAAAGAATTCGTGATTGTATTTCGCTCTTTTTATTACGACTCAAAAGGAATTTTTGGTGTTTTTGGGTAAAAATTCAAGATGACATTTTTCTTTTTTTTGCTAATTGTTTGTTAGCCCTTCTCAAATTGATTGGTTACGCTGCCTTGTTTTTGGGTTTGATTTTAATGCTGGGTCATTTCTGTCTAGTTGACATACAAATTAGCCGTGCGCGCATAACCCTCCAATCTCAGTGTCCTGAACCAGTGATCGAGCCTAAGCCTGCCGTGTCATTTAAGACTCAGGCGGGTCAACTATAAACTTGCCTTTGAAGCCCCCACGCTTAATCTAAGATTTAGTGGTGAGTGGCTGACAATTTCATTTTCATCGCGACACGGCGATGGCGCTGCTGTTCAAATAATCCTAAGACGCTACCAAAAAGCAAGTCAATGCGAGTCATCATCCAGCGAGTAAAATCATCTCAAGTCGAAATAGAAGGTCAAATTGTCGGCAAAATTGGCCGCGGGCTTAACTTGCTTGTAGGTATTGCAGACACCGACACCGAAGAAGAACTCGATTGGATGGCTCGCAAATGCCTGGAACTGCGTTTGTTTCCCGACTCTGCCGGGAATACCGGGCGCTGGGACAAGTCCGTACAAGACATCGGCGGCGAGTTGCTGGTTGTGAGTCAGTTTACGCTCTACGGGGACTGCCGCAAAGGTCGGCGGCCTTCATTTGACCGAGCCGCGGCTCCTGAACGAGCTGAAATTTTTTATGATAAATTTGTCAAAAAGTTGCGCCAAAGCGGCTTAAAAGTCGAAACAGGCTTGTTTGGAGCGATGATGCAAGTCTCGATCGAGAATGACGGGCCAGTGACTTTGGTATTAGAGAAAGAATCAGGGTGAATTGTTTGCCAACAAAGCTCTCTTTGCTTCTTTCTTATTCCTTCTTCCTTCTTGGATAAGATCAAATTTCCAGATTAACCGGGTTTCCGAATTACTGTGCCGTAGCTTCAGAATACATTGCAGTTAGCTACACTCTGCCGAGTCTCGATTCCACAATCTATAACGGCCAAAACCGCCTCAGATAGCCAGTTATTAGATTGTCCACTCAGCGGCCTGGCAGCACCCTGAATTTTCTTCGCGCTCGCCCACCCAAATAACAGCTCAGAATGCTTGTACAGTAAGGCTTTAACGGCAATAAAATCAATCTTCCACAGCCAGCGCTTAGAATCAGATTCAGCAGCCAAAAACTGTTGCATGAGAGAGTGGAACACTGGCATCACTGCGGTTATCTCTACTTCCGTAACATTCAATGTATAGAGAGTTGAATCAGCACAGCAAGCGAAACCGCCAGCAACTGCCACCTCACTCTCTGACAAATGTCCTCGCACACCCGCTGTGCCCTACCACCCGATAAACGCCATGACTCTCAAAACTGCCACCAACACCGTCAACTGCAACACCGCTTCTGACATCAACAGCATTCCGGCTGCATCCAGCGAACAAACCGCCGAAATCAATTCTCTTCCAAGCATCGATATCCTCGCTTTGGCTAACTTCGCCCTCAAAGAATTGCAAGCGGAAATGAAAACTTCCAGCCGCAGCGCTCAAGCAGTGGCGATGCGGATTGCTAAGGAAGTCGAACGGATTTGCCAAAAAAGCGATCGCATCCAAATTTCCGGCGAAGTTGAAGCTTGGCAAATCACCTTGGCCGAGCACCGGTTGCAAAAAACCCTGCAATACTACCGCCTCGGTTCCAAACAAGGCCGCGTCGAACTGCACTCTCACCTCGCGGCCATGATTTACCGCCATGTTGCTTCTTTCCGCTCGAACTTGAACTTCCAAGCTCGCTACAACATGATTGAAGACTTTTTGCAAGGCTTTTACATCGAATCTCTGCGAGCTTTCCGCCGCGAACACCAACTCGATGTCACCTACCAGCCCAGAACACAGCTAGAATTGGCTGAGTACATGGCTTTTACCGAACACTACGCGAAGCGCCAAATCGGTTTACCCGGCCGCAACCGCCAACGCCTGATCGTGTTGCGCGCTCAAGGATTTGCCAAGGGCCAGCCTCCCGAAACTGCGATCGACATTGAAATGGCTGTAGAATCCGGCAAGGGAGAAGAAGCAGAAATGTACAGCCGCTCTCCGGCGCTGCAACAAGTGCGCGAGCAAATGGTATCGGAAACTGTCGATCCGGCTGATGCTGTGCTGCGCGATCGAGTAGTCTCGGAATTGATCGCCTATCTGGAATCGCAAAATCAGCCAGAATGCGTGAATTACTTAACTTTAAAACTGCAAGACCTTTCGGCTTCGGAAATTGACCGCGCGCTCGGTTTGTCTTCCCGCCAGCGCGACTACTTGCAACAACGTTTCAAGTACCACGTCGAAAAATTTGCCCGCACTCAAAATTGGAAACTCGTCCACGAATGGCTGGGTGCTGATGTCGATCAAAAGCTGGGAATGACTTCGGACAAATGGGAAGCTTTTCGCGCTCAACTGTCGCCTGAAATGCAGCAACTGTTACAAATGAAGCGGAATCAAGAAAGCGACAAGGCGATCGCCACCGCGCTCAAATGCACTCCCAAACAAGTCCAAAAACGCTGGGCGCAACTGTTGGAGCTGGCTAGCCAGACTCGCAACAGCAGCCAAGCTTAATTGGTGCTCCAATATGAATGCAACTGTTTTCTTGAGACTGGAAAATGCGATCGGGTGCGGCACCTGCACAGGAATGCCCGCCCCGGCGTCCGCTCTCAAATCAACAAGGGCTGCTACTAACTTATCGCCGCTTTTTGGCATATTCAATTTATTAAAACAACATTACTTTTTTTAATATCTTTCGTTCCCTGGTTAGGCCGGGGAATTTGTTTTTATTAGTCATTATTACTTTTTTTAATATCTTTCGTTCCCTGGTTAGACCGGGGAATTTGTTTTTATTAGTTATTAGTCCTCAGTTATGGGAAATTGCTTGCTGAAGAGGCGGCATTGCATATATTCATAATGATATTTAGGGCTTGCGGTCGAAGGGCATAAACCGGAGTCCAGACATTATCTGGCGCGGGTTACATCGCAAGACCTTATGTTATTATTCCAAATTTAAAGAGATGTTCAACTTTCGATTCGTTTGTTGCTTTTTTAGCTCAAAAATAAAAAATCGAATTCTTTTCTTGTTTTTCCTTGAGGATTATGAATATATGCACTGCCCACACAACTCTAGTTTTAAAGTAAGAAATTCGTCTAGAAAATGTTTCATGTCGGTTAATTTAGCGTATTAAAGTATAAGTTATAAATTTATTTGTTTATAAAAAATTTAAAAACCGATTGTGAAAATTGAGTGTGCGGACGGCGATAAAAAATGACAATTCATCTATCCTAAGACAGAAAAAATTCAAAATAAATATACTTCTCGTACTATTCTGTTTCATTTAATCCTTCATAAGAAGGAAGCATCAAATTTGAGTTATATCTAAAATGGGGGCATAAGTTGATGTAGATAGAAAGGGAAGGATTCCTATGTTACTTTACAAAATTGAAGATTTTAATCCCAACTACCGCGACGCGGTTTTTAACGGCGAAGATATCAAAGGTCTGGATATCTATGCTGGAAATACAGATGAGAAGATTGGCTCCATCGATACCGCGCTAGTTGATGAGACAGGACGTTTCCGATATTTTGTTGTTGACACGGGTTTCTGGATCTTTGGCAAAAAGGTATTAGTTCCAGTTGCTCTTTGTCGAGTGGATGTTGATGCAGAACGCATCTACGCGACGGGTTTGAGGAGTAAAGACCAAGCAGAAAGACTACCCAAGTATGAGGATGAGATGGTGGTTGATTACGATTATGAAGAACAAGTGCGGGGCGTTTATCGTACTCTACCTGTAGAAGCATCTGCACCTGTAGAAGCATCATTGCCTTTAGAGACATCTGCACCACTTTCTATGCCGCGTTCTGTCTCTAACCAAGCTAGTGCTGCTGGTTATGACCGCAACACCTACACTTACGAACAAGAGCCTCATTTGTATCAGATGAACGAGCGCGAGCATCACAAATTCCGACTCTACGAAGAACGACTGGTTGCAGAGAAAAGCCGTCACAAAGCTGGCGAGGTAGCAATTAGCAAGCGAGTAGAAACCGAAACGGCTCGAGTTTCAATTCCCACAGAAAAAGAGCGAGTTGTAATTGAGAGTGTAACTCCAGGAAATGCAGGTGCGCCAGTAACTCGGGATACTCCCTTCCAGCAGGAAAAGGTGATGCGTATGGAAGTTTACGAAGAGACTGCCGATCTCAAAAAAGAAGCTTTTGTGCGCGAAGAAGTTAACATCAGGAAAGAAGTTGAAACGGAGATTGTTGAGGCAACGGAAACACTGCGTCGTGAAGAGTTGGACGTGAAGACGGAAGGGCGTTAGAGTGCGAATGAATTGAACAATGGTTTGTAGTTGCGCTGTCTTCGACCACAGATGCGTTGAAGCGCAAATACAAACCTAAGAAATTACTAATCTTACAAAAAAAGAGGAGCTTTATAATGTCTAATTGCTGGCGTTTGCCGTTAATTAAGTACAGCATTTTTAGCTTTGTCGTTTAGCATCTATGCGACCAGTTTTTTAGTAAAATCTGAGCCAGTTGCAGGTCAACAAGCTCAGCAGACATTTTATATCGTTCTTGCCTTCAAAGATGCTGGCATGGGCTTGCCCGATCGTGATGTGCGAATGCTGATGCCGCGCCATCCCGATAAGTGGCGAACCGCATTGGGTTTGGGAGAGGGCGATCGCACTCAGGATTCTGACAATCCTAGTCGGTAAGTCATATCGATTCCAGTTGCACCGTGGGTGATAGTTGACTGTTGACTATAGCCATCCTAAATCATTTGTGAATTTCTTACTCCCTCCCCTTGATAAGGGGAGGGTTGGGGTGGGGTCAAAAATTTACGACTCCTGCAAGGATTGCTATATGAGTCAAAAAACTGAAAATAGCGCGAATTATTTGTTTGCAGCTTGATTCGACTTTACGCCCGACGATGAAGCCCGAATTTGATATCATTCCGGCGGCGCCGGAATTGATATCAGTAGCATCATAATTATGAATCAACTTTTTGTCAGCCCTGGCACTACTTTTTCGCCGAACACCTCAATAAACTGCTCTTGTTCTCGGTTAACGTTGTGCAAAATTAGTTGATCGAACCCCAATTCAATATCTTTTTGCAACCACTCAATATGCTGCTCTTGGTCTGCCGAGATGCGGACGTGTTGATATAACTCCTCTGGTTGCACAAACTCCCCGGCGGCATCAAATTGATCCGGTGTTATCAGTTCTGTCAACATTTTGCTTTTGAAGATGTTACTACGCCATTGATCGTGAGCGCCTTGTAGTGCTTTCTCTGCATTACTGTCATAAGAAAGCTGCACTTTCAAAATCATTGGTTTCCCTTCTCCGCCACCGCGACGAAACGCATCAAGGACTTTTGTTAACTTTTCAGGTGGGCGAGAAGTAGTAATTAATCCATCAGCCCAACTGCCCAACCATTCTGCGGTTTCTGGGGTAACTGCCGCGCCGATAATTAATGGGAGAATTTCCGGGCGGGTATAGAGTTTTGCATCTTCTACGCACACTAAACCGCGATGGGTGACGGTTTCTCCTGCCCAAAGGGCGCGGATAATATCGACACATTCTTTGAGGCGCGCGTTGCGATCGCTCTTAGTAGGCCACTTATCCCCAGTAATATGTTCGTTCAATGCTTGACCGCTGCCAACCGTGAGCCAAAAACGATTTGGAAACATTTCTGCCAACGTTGCCGCAGCTTGGGCAATAATAGCCGGATGATACCGCTGTCCGGGAGCGCAAACAACCCGATAGGAAAGCCTCGGCGTTGCTTGCATTGCTGCACCCAACCAAGACCAAGCAAAACCGCTTTGTCCTTGCGCTTCACTCCAAGGATGAAAGTGATCGGAAGAAAGGGCATGGGTAAAGCCAGCTTGTTCTGCCATTTGGACATATTTCAGCAGTTCGCTGGGCTTAAACTGTTCGTGGGAAGCGTGATAACCAATTTGTGCCATAAGTTTTTAGGAGTTTTGAGTTTTGAGTTTTAAGTTTGGAATTTTAAGTTTTGAGTTAAAATATCCACACTTAAAAGCAGGTGATTTAATCAGGACGCCTAGTAAAAGTTTTGAGTTTTGAGTTAGATAATTTTTAAATTCACCCAAAATAATCTTGTACTCAAAATTCATAACTTTCCGTATAACGGGCAAGCTTATGAGCGGAAAATTCGCCGATAGCGAGCTTCAATTACCGAGTAGATGCCATAGGCAATTAAACCCAAAGGTACTAGAGCCAAAATCACTGGACTAAAAGGCTGTTGTGCCAAAATTTCCAACACCTCGCCCAATCCCTTGGTTTGACTAGCATCCGATAGCCTTGCTGCTTGAATTAAGAAAAAACCGATTATAACGAAAACAATTCCACGGGCAGCAATTCCACATCGACCCAACCGTGTCGCCCAAGCTTGCTCGGTTTGGCTCATTTCATCTAGCTTGAAATGGCGGCGAAATTTGGCTTTATATGCTTCGTAGAAATAAGAAAAACCTACACCAATAACAATTGATCCCGCCAATCCTACCAGCCATTGTCCAAACGGTTGCGCTAAAACTTGGGCTGTCAAATCTTCGGTTGAATCGCTCTTACTAGCGGCGGAACCCATTATCAGTTTTACAGCCGTTAAAGCCAAACCTGCGTAAGCTAAAGCACTTAAGGCGTAGCCAATGCGTTGGGCAATTCGCTTGGCATCCATTTTCTGTCCTTGGTGTTCTGGGTCTAGAATTGTCTGAACGATACGCCAAAGGGCATAACCAATAATGCCAATCGTTACAAGAAATAGCAGAATTTTACCGAACGGTTGGTTAACAATTTCTGATAATGCACCGCTAGTATTGGTTGTCCTGCCGCCCATACTAAAGGCTGCTTGTGCTGCTAGAAAACCGACAATAAAGTAAACTAAGCCTTTGGAAGCATATCCCAATCTTGCCAGTCGCTCAAACCAGGGATGAGAAGCTGCCTGTCCAATTGAGTCTTTAATGCTGTCGGTGGGTGAGTTGTCCCGTTTCATATTTTTTATACTTTAGTTGTTAACGACTACTGGCATACGCTTCTGGTGAATTCCTTTCCCGTTAACTGAGTTTTTAACCAATAATTTATGTTATTCTCTATAAATTTAATTATTACCTTGTTTAGAGATATTTTTTATCAGTCTTGAGCGGGAGTTACAGCGGTGGATTGAGTGATAAATTTCACATTTATTAGCCTTGACAAATCTAGCTTTATGGGCTATAAGATAGTTTTCAGAATGGAGCAGTAGACCAGCACTCTAGTATATCTTTGATTCAAACTCCTTTAACCAAAGTTTTAATAACAATTAGAATTGGCGACGTTAAAAATACTCCCCAAAGAACCAATAAAAATCTAAATCCTGTCTTGAGTGCTAAGGTGTAATTGAAACCAAATATACCTGCTCATTCATAAGGATACGGGTGAGAAAATAGCCTGCTCCAATTTGTGGAATTGGGAAATATAGCAACAACAGTTCGCCTGGTTTCCAAGGCGAATCTAATAAATGCAGCCGTGCTGAAATTACACTTAAAAATTTGCCGTTATAGGGAATAAGAGCGAAGATAAATGCCACAATTTCGTCAACTAAAAGCAGTGTCAATTGCAAAGTAAAGAAACCAATAAGGCTCGTAATATAGCAAGCCTAAATCCTTTGTGAATTTCTTACTCCCTCCCCTTACTAAGGGGAGGGTTGGGGTGGGGTAAAAGATTTAGGACTCCTGCAAGGATTGCTATAGCAATAAAACTTATGCTTTATGCAATGCCTGCCAACCAACCCATTAAACCCTTTTCTAATTTTGAAATAATTGCATCGGCTCGCTGACGGTAAAAAGCTGGAAAAAGGCTGATAGTTCCGTGGCGGTATGGCATCGGATTTACCAGGAGTATGGTCAAAAATATAATTAATAAACTATGGATAATCAGGCTTAGATAGTGGGAATACAACAGATAAATATGCAAATTGGTTCACATAAAAATTGTTTAAATTTGTTCGGTTAAATCGTCAATACTGGGAAGGCGATCAAAAATTTGTCCGGGTAATCTTGCTGGCAACGAATACATCCAAACTCGCATATGAATAGTTGGGAATCTGGAATAGCTGCCTTAACTAGGTTATGGACGTTGCAAGAATGGATGCGCCCAGTGCCGCAGTTGGGAATCCAGCATCTATCGCCAATAGTGCGATCGATCGCACTTAACTGAAAGCAATATCATAATTTTTTCCTCAATCATCTTCCCTCAGATGGATATTTTCTTATGGCATCAGGCAGATGGCAAGGTTGGGCTAGTTTGATTAAATGGTATATAGAAGCAAGATTTTGAAATGGTGAACAAAGACAATAGACGTTTTGCCTAAGTCGATTTTTAAGACTCTAAATTTCTATTGTCGCAAGAAGTTGATTGTTCATAACCGGGAGGATTTTAGAAAAATTAAATCAACCACAATGGCAGTGCCTTTGTTGACTTCAACCTTTTTTATCCCGGAAATTGCCGAATTCGGTTCCCAAACATTCGGCATCCTGTCCTGCCCTTAACTGACTTTTCAGGAAAACTCTAATAGCTAACCACAAGGCGATCGCTTGCGACAGGAAGACAAGCAGAACCTATTTCTTACGTCGTTTGCTTTGACGCTCAATTCAGCAATAAGGTGTATATAATGACTCAACTGAATCAACCAGAATCCCTGTCGCAACCGCTGACCCAAAGCGAATTCGTCGCAACTTTTCGCTTGTTTAGTAGATTTAGCTTCTGGATACAGTTATTCTTGGGTGCTATTTCCGGCATTGTTTTAGTATTTGCTATGTTGGGTCGCAACATGAGCGATCAAACCAATAATAATGCAGGTATTGGATTCGGCATATTTTTAGCGGTAGTTGGTCTGTTATTGCTGTGCTTTAGAATTTTTTGGGATTTTCGCTATAGGCTTTTAGGGCGACTTTTGCACGCCGAAAATTCCCAGGTATATCCCAGCAAAGAACATATTACTCACACCTTACGGATTGGATTAGTTTCTAGTTTGGTGGGGGTATTAATCGCGTTTGTTGCTTCTGAAGAAACAGTTGCTGTAGTTCTAGCAAAAACTCTTAGTCAGCCCCAAGCGATGGCAGCTTATGCGCCAGAAAATGTGATTCGTTCCCTAGATATTTTTGTGACGATGGCCAACGTCAATCTGATAGGCGCTCACTTTTTTGGAGCTGTTACTTCTCTTGGGTTACTCAATTGGGTAGAAGAGTAGTTGGCAAAATTAGCGTTCGCTAAAGGCAAACACAACTCCTAGGCCGTCAGGACATACAACCGCTGGCCTATTTAACTAAGGTTTTTGGTTTTGCACTGTCTTGGTGAAAGAGAGCGAAGGCAGTGCAGCTACAAGCTAAACAACTGGGCTATTTGGATGAACATCTAATCAGTAATTGGTAGCGATCGCTCTTGCTAATGGTAGTCAGCTTGAGCTACCGTTTTTTTATTTAAAAAACGTAATTTCTTTATTATCTTGATAGATATTTCATCTACCTTTAGATGGATAGATATATTTTTACTTGGGACAACAGGACTTAGGCTCATATTCCGAAAGATGAGCTATAACCGTGGCATTCAGCTTCCTAAATAATAACCCTGTGACCTGGTTTCGGAACAAAGCCATGTTAGACAGTTTCTCTATTAAGAAATTTACTGCAATGAAAGACCTCTGGTATAAAAACGCAATTGTCTACTCCCTCGATGTTGAAACCTTCATGGACTCGGACGGCGATGGTATTGGCGACTTTCAGGGACTTATCAACCGCCTAGACTATTTATCCGCGCTAGGAATTACTTGTTTGTGGTTGCTGCCGTTTTATCCTTCCCCTAACCGCGACAATGGTTACGACGTGATGGATTACTACAACATTGATCCGAGACTCGGAACCCTGGGAGATTTTGTCGAGTTCATGCACCAAGCAAAGGAACGAGGAATTCGGGTGCTGATCGATCTGGTAGTAAATCATACGTCCAATCAGCATCCTTGGTTTGTTGCAGGCAAAAGCGATAAAAACTCCAAGTATCGCAATTACTACGTGTGGTCAGAAAATCCACCCAAAACCGCTCCAGAATTGCTGGTGTTTCCCGATGCCGAGGACAGTATTTGGGAGTACGACGAACAAGCAAACGCTTACTATTTGCATCACTTCTATAAAGAACAGCCAGATTTGAATATTGCCAATCCGGCAGTACGAGAAGAAATCTGCAAAATTATGGGTTTCTGGCTAGAACTGGGTGTGTCTGGATTTCGCATTGATGCTGTTCCCTTTTTAATTACAGGAATTGGCATCGAAGGTGCAGACCCCGAAAAGCTGCGAGGTTTCTTGGAAGAAATGAGAGAGTTTGTGTCATCGCGTCAGAGTCATGCTGTATTGCTGGCAGAAGCAAATGTTGATCGCGAGCAAATTCCTGTCTACTTTGCTAAGGGCGACAGAATGCACATCCTGTTTAACTTTTTGCTGAACCAGCATCTGTTTTTGGCCCTGGCACGTCAAGAATCCACAGCGCTGCGCGATGGACTAAAAACCTTACCGGATATTCCTGATATTTGTCAGTGGCTTAATTTTGTGCGCCACCATGATGAACTGACGCTAGACCGCATTACTTCATCGGAACGAGAGGAAATTTTTGCAGCGTTTGCCCCTGAGAAAACTATGCAAATTTTCGGGCGTGGGATTCGTCGTCGCTTACCACCGATGATGGCAGGCGATCGCCGCCGGATTGAACTGGTCTACAGCTTGCTTTTCACTCTGCCTGGTACACCCATGCTGCGCTATGGCGAAGAAATTGGCATGGGCGACGATCTTTCGCTGGAAGGTCGAGGCAGCGTCCGCACGGTGATGCAATGGTCAGATGCACCGAATGGTGGCTTCTCGACGGCTGCAACTGATGCCCTTGCCAGACCTGCGATCGCCCACGGAGAATACGGTTACAAACAAGTCAATGTCGTCGCAGCGCAGCGCGATCCTGCCTCATTAATTAACTGGATGGAACGTGCAATCAGCATCCGCAAGCAATGTCCTGAGTGGGGTAGGGGCAAGTGGCACATTCTCGAAACCGACTCTCCCTCGGTGTTAGCCCACTGCTGCGACTGGCAAGGCAGGACGGTGATTGCTGTGCACAATTTAGCCGACAAACCTTGTACCGCTACGCTGAAATCTCACGAATACACCCCTCTGTTCGATTTATTTGGCGATCGCCTGTATGAATCTCTCGGTGCGGACTCGCCCTCTATTCCCTTAGAACCCTACGGCTATCGCTGGTTTCGAGTCAATCGAATCCTGGGGTAAAAAAGTTAATGTTGATGGGAACACTAGCGACTCTAACTATTAGGAATTTACTTCGCTGATTAGGTAAACAACGCGGTTTCTGGCCCCCATCCGTAAGTCATATATATAATTTTTAGGCGAGGATAAAAAAAATTTTCCTTTGAGGTGCGACTGATGTTTCCAGTATGGTTGCAGGCAGGATTTTGGGGTTTAGTGGGGGGGTCGGCATTGCTACTGGGAGCGGCGGTGGGTTACTTTGTCAGCATTCCCCAGCGCGCGATCGCGACAATTATGGCTTTTGGCGCCGGTGTGCTGATTTCAGCGCTATCCTTTGAACTGATGGATGAAGCTTACAAGTGCGGCGGTTTCGACTCGACGGCGATCGGCTTTTTGGGTGGCGCTGCTGTCTACACAGCCGCCAATTGGTTTTTGAGTCAACAGGGAGCAAAACACCGCAAGCGATCGGGCGCTTTGCACCCAGCTAAAACAGAGTCAGGCGATGGCGGATTAGCCATCGCCCTCGGCGCGCTGTTAGACGGGATACCGGAGTCGATCGTCGTTGGCGTCAGCATGATTTCTGGAGGCGCTGTCAGTTGGGTGACAGTAGCGGCAATTTTCCTTTCCAACATTCCCGAAGGGCTCTCCAGCGCCGCCGGTATGAAAAAAGCAGGGAGATCGATGGGTTACGTTTTTGGAGTTTGGGGCGCGATCGCAGTTATTTCCGGTATCGCATCATTGTTAGGATATACGGTTTTCAGTGGCTTTTCTGCGGAAGTAATAGCCGCTACTACCGCAGTAGCAGCCGGGGGTATTTTAGCCATGATCTCAGATACTATGATTCCCGAAGCATTCGAGGAAACTCACGATTTTGCTGGATTAATTACTGTCTGCGGTTTTTTAGCTGCTTTTGTACTCAGTAAATTAGCCGAAAGATAATTGATAATTAGCCATGGTGATCACTAAAGTAATGTAGAATTGCTGACACTTATAGTGTTTTTGATATAGACACATACGAATTTAATATGTTGCCAAGCTGTATCTGACTGGGCAAAAGCTTATAATCAACCTTAAAGACCGCAGCCACTCAAGAGGTGTTGAAAAATTTATGTGTCTCGAATCAGGGTATATCCTGCACGAAAGCTACGAAATTATCGCTTTGTTGGGACAGGGAGGGTTTGCTAGAACCTACACGGCTGCACAAATAAACCAACCTAATAATCCTCTGTGCGTCGTTAAAGAAATTCCTTTTCCCTCATCGAACGATCCGCGCGTCTTGGAGAGGGCAAGGAAGCGATTTGAAAGGGAGGCTAGCGCTTTGCGCCGTCTCGGCAACAACTCGCGCATTCCCGAATTATTCGATAGCTTTGAAAAAAAAGACCATTTTTATTTAGTGCAAGAATACGTTAAAGGACATCCGCTTAGTCAAGAACTCACTGCGGGCGATCAGTGGAATGAGCAACAAACTGTTGCTTTGTTGCGGGAAGTTCTGGAAATATTAACATCAGTCCACCAAGAAAATATTATTCACCGCGATATTACACCTTTTAACTTAATTCGGCGCAAAACTGATCAAAAAATTGTTTTAATTGATTTTGGGGCCGTCAAAGAAATCGGCACTTTTACCTCTAACTCTACTGGTGAAATATTCAGCTCGCAGGCGATCGGCACCAGGGGTTATATGCCTGCCGAACAACACGATACGCGGTCTCTCCCGCAACCCTATAATGATATTTATGCAGTAGGAATCATCGCGATTCAAGCCCTCACCGGGCGGCGTCCCACCAATCTGCCGCAAGACCCCGAAACTGGTGAAATTGTCTGGGATTATTTAACATCTGAACCGGTTAGCAACAAGCTCAAAAATATTTTAACCAAGATGGTGCGTTTCCACTTTCAAGACCGCTACCAATCTGTTGATGAAGTTTTGCAAGACTTGGATTTGTCGATCGTCCCAGGGCCCCAAGTACCCAAAACTTCGCGGAAGTTGCGATCGCGCTTTCGCTGGCTGCTGTTCGGCGTTGCGGGGATTGCAGCTTTTGGGGCGATCGTATTTTTAATCCCCAGAATTTCCCCGCTAATCTCGATAATTTCCCCGCCGGGAAAAACGCTGCCTACACCCTCCGCCGATGGTGTAAGTTCCGGCGAAAAACTCTTAGTGCAAACCTCCGCCCTGTGGTCAAAACAAAGGGGAATCAATGAGTTTGCCGACTCAAATTATCCCGAAGCTTTAAAATTGCTCAAACAGTCCTGGCGGGAAGACCGCAGAGATCCAGAAACTTTAATTTACATCAACAATGCTTTGCTGAAGGCAATAAATGCAGAATATTACACGATCGCAATTGTTGTCCCTATCCGCCGCAATCAGGACGGCAGCATCCTCAACGCAAATTTAGCCGAAGAACTGCTCCGTGGCATTGCTCAAGCTCAAACCGAAGTTAATTTAGGTCTTCTGGCTGCAAATGAGAACAATAAAGATTTTCCCGGTCAAGGCTTTCTCGAACCAAAAGCTATTAGGAAAAAAGGTCTGAAAGTCATCATTGCTGATGATGGCAATATCAAATCCTATGCCGTTCAAAGGGCTAATTATCTGGTCGCTCAGCCCGATATTCTAGCAGTCATCGGACACTACACCAGCGACATGACTGTGGAAACAGTAGATATTTACAATCAAAATCAACTAATCGCCATTTCTCCGGGAAGCACCACAGAAGAACTGACGCGAAAACCTCGAAAATTTTTCTTTCGGACGGCTCCGACAACTAGCCTAGAAGCTGAAGCTTTAGTAAATCAACTGTTATTGGTCGATGAGAAAAAAGCCGCAGTATTTTACAATCCCAACAGTCCGTTCAGCGCTTCTTTGTGGGAAGAATTCAAAAAGCAATTTGAAGCAAAAGGAGGCTCAACTTTTAGGCTAAGTAATTATTACGATTTATCTAAAAATAATTTTAACGCCGAAGCAGCCATCCAAAAAGTTGAGAAGACCGGAAGAACAGCCTTACTTGTCATTCCCGACGGTCAAGTCACTAATTCCCTGGAAAATGCGATCGAAATGATAAAAGCTAACGGCGATCGCAATTGGATTGTCGGTCCCTGGACTTTGTACGAGCCGAGAACGCTAGAAGTAGCCAAACAGTTAAAGTCTATTGAAAAACTGGGAATATCCCTGTTTTGGCATCCGCTAGCAAGCTTTGACAAAAAGTTTCCTGTCAACGCGGAAAAATTGTGGGGAGGCCCGGTAAATACTCGATCTGCCTTAACCTACGATGCCGCCCGGACGCTGATTAAAGCCCTAGAAATGCAGCCCGAACCCAGCCGCGAAGGAATGCAAAAAACCTTAGCCGATCCAAACTTTAAAGCCGAGGGAGCCACGGGTATAATTGAGTTTGACTCAAAGACGGGAAATCGGAAAAATCCTCCCAAACGAGTAGCGCATATTGTACCCTGTTCTACAGCAATATATGGCGTTACCTTTGTGCCGATCGAATTTCCCACAGCCGCAGCTGCAGGTTTAAAGTGCGATTGAATTGATATCTTGTGCCATTTTCAACCAACCTGTAGAGGGCGGACAGGATGCCCACCCCACAAGAAAATTAACTCTTGGTGGAATAGGCCGGACAGCCTGTTGTTAAGAATGATGCAATATGTGGGAGTAATTGATATCTTCCGGCCTTGTCAACAAACCGTCGGGGACGAGTTTTACCAAATATAATTGCCTAAAATCAATAATCTCATAAACTCGCCCCCACCCGACGATAAAATGCTGGATAGAGAATTGTGCAAGATGTGCGAGTGAATTGATATCTTGTGCCGAACGCAACAATCCGACAGATGTTTCAATCCTACAGCCGACTATTGCCACAGGTGCAACATATCAATTTATTAGATATATTAAACAAGGTTAGTTTTTTCTATAATAACGCTTATGGCTGTCAATCTCGCTTCCTCAACAAGTTCTAGTCTCAAACCAGAAGCCCAAAATATCTCAGCACTCAAACAAGTCTTTCAGACAATTGATGCCGAGAGCTGTCCGGGTTCCTATAATTTTCATATGCACACAGTCTACTCCGACGGGCGATTGCAGCCAGAGAAATTGATGGAACAAGCCATAGCCCGCGGCCTCAAGGGCTTAGCTATCACCGACCACCACAGTACCCAAGGCTACGTTAAAGCTCAAATTTGGCTGGACAATTGGAAATTAAACCATCCCGACAAAAATAGCGAAGCACCTAGTCTTTGGACAGGCGCTGAAATTAATGCCGAATTGCTCAACAATGAGGTACACATTCTCAGTTACGCCTTCGATCCGCAACATCCCAGTCTCAAACCATACCTACGAGGTAAAAGCACTGAAGGCACTTATTGTTATTCAGCAGCCAGGGTAATTGAAGCTATTCATGAAGCAGGAGGTTTAGCAGTTCTGGCACATCCTTGCAGGTATCGATCGACGGCAGATAAACTAATCCCAGAAGCCTCTCGTTTCGGCATTGACGGTGTAGAGATTTACTATGCTTACGGTAATCCCAATCCTTGGAAACCGAGTCCCATACAAACTGCTTTAGTCAAAGATTTAGCAGAAAGTTATGGTTTGCTGGGAACTTGTGGCACGGACTCTCACGGTCTGAGTCTTCTAGTCCGAATCTAGATACTTGGGAAATAAGAAGTGCTTTACCCTGTCCTTGCCAGTCTAAGCGTTAGCGGATATATGTCTTATGAAAGCAATCACAATGACCCAAAAACAAACAGTTTCTCAGGTCATATTATGTCCGCTAAAATGACTACCATAAAATTGTTTGATAGTGAAAACTTCAGTCCTCATAAAAGTTTGAGGACTGAAATTTTCACTACTTGGCTTAGAACGGCTATTTGACGAGACGTGATATCATATTAATTCCGGTTGCACCGGAATTATTGTTGACTGTTGACTGTTGACTGTTGACGGGCGGGTCGAAAAACTGAATGGTTGAGTGGTAAGTGTTGACTCGATTTTATTATTCCGATGCAACCGGAAACGATATCCTTTCCCTAGCCAGGATGAGCTTTCGCCCTCCACAAGAAAGAAATTGCCAAAGCCGGTAATATAGTTGCAACTCCTAGAGACCTGGCTCCCTAAAAAGTAGTCTCCCTTCTACCGTTCTGGGAACAACTGACAGGCCCTATTAGTTGGCTGATTTGCCCAATCCAAGCGAGAATTCCCAAATCGATCCATCCAACCTTCCAAATAAGCTCGATTAGCCTTTTTTTCCTCTGGGTCGGAGGTATTCATGGGATGAGGTGCTAAACCCAAAATAGTCGCCGTCGTCACGCAAAACATCGACTTCTGAAAACTCTGGCAAATTTGCACCCGCACATCGTCTTCACCCCGACAGCTAGTGCGATAAACTTCGTGCAAATAATCCGGCAGAAAATGCCGCATATCTTGCATCAATTGAGTTGGCGGAATCCCTGCACCTCCAATAGGTAAAGGGTCAGCAAACAAAGCCCCGTAGGCAAATTCTCTTTGTTCTTCCGGGATTTGATGAGCTTGAGCATTGTATGAAACTGTGCCAAAAAACGCAGTGCCCCGAAAGAAAACAGCCTCTACATAAGGCACGGCTACATCTGGTAAAAATGTCAAATTTGCCGTCGCTGGCAGTATATCGTAGACTTGAGGGCCAATCTTGACGCTGTAGGTAATCGGTAGGCTGGCCGCGGCTACTAAACCGGCTTTGACAAAATCAACTACATCAGAAATAGACTTAGTTTCTCCTCGATCGTAGGAATCAGATAAGTCTATGAACAAATCGCTCATTACTCGCCAAAACTGACCGAGACCGGTGTAGTAAGCTAGCATCCGCACTTGTTCGGGCAAAAAATCAGGAAATGCTTTGTGGAGGGCTTGCATGAAAAAATTACCTTTCAGCTTAGCCGCGATCGCTTTTTCGACCAAACTGCTAAATTCCGGGGAATCCAAATAAGTGTCCAAACCGCCGCCGCCGTGCCAAAGCATTGTTCTCATGCAATACTCAGCATACTCAAAATTAATGCGATCGTGCCATAAATAGCGCATTAATTTGGGCACGGTCACATCTCCGTTGAAATATTTAAAAAACGGGAAAAGCACTAAAAACTGTTCTTCTGCAATATAATTGAGATTGCGAGAATAGGCATCTAAAACAATACCATAACTTTTCAGCACGCCGACAACTTCAACTACATTTTCCGTAGACTCAGGCAGTAAAGCTTTGCCTGATTCTAAGAGGTCAATGTATACGGCTAGGGGATGGGAAGAGGGTTTTAATACGGTACTTTTCATTTTTATTTAACCTGAATTGAAGGAAGGCACGACACGGATTTGAACACGGATACACTGATGAAGGGAATAGGTAGGGACACGCCAGTGCCGTGTCCCTACAGCCGTCTGCTGTATTTCATGGGATTGAAAACTGCCATACGACTAAAGTCCGATGCTACGAACCTAGGTCATATTTTATTTCAAGTTTTGAGCAATCACTTTAACTTGGGGTGGCACATTAGCTACCATTCCGATCGCAGTTTTTTCGCTCAAACCAACTAAAACTCCCGGCTGCACTCCCATGATGGCGATAATTATTGCTAAAACCAGCGAAGGAATACGATCGCGCCAGCGGACTTGCGGCAAATTTACCACCACATCCGAAAGGCGGCCGAAAAAGGCGCGGTTGACCATAATTAAAAAGTAAACTGAAGTTAAACCAGTGCCGATCATGCAGAGGAAAGTTTGCACCGGAAACACTGGCAAACTGCCCCGAAATATCAAAAATTCAGCAATAAATCCAGCCAAACCCGGAATGCCGGCACTTGCCATCACACCGAGGATCATTAAACTGCCAATCATCGGCAAACCGCGATCTGGATTGAATAAACCTTTGAGCACATCGATGTTGCGGGTGCCGGATTTTTTGTAAACAACGCCGACACTCAAAAATAGCAGCCCCGAAATTAAACCGTGGCTAACCATTTGCAAAACAGTTCCCAGCATACTAATGGGAGTAGCTGCGGCGCTAGCTAACAAAATGTAGCCCATGTGAGCGATCGAACTGTAAGCTACAATTTTTTTCATATCTTTTTGGGCGATCGCGCAACTCGCTCCGTAAAGCACACTGACCACAGCCCAACTCGCCAACCAAGGTGCCGCCACCGCCCACGCATCGGGAAACAAACCTAAACCAAAGCGCAGCATCCCATAAGTTCCCAGCTTCAAAAGCACCCCCGCCAGCAGCACCGAAACCGGCGTCGAAGCTTCTACGTGAGCATCGGGCAGCCAAGTATGAAAAGGCACCAAAGGCATCTTAATACCAAAAGCCAGCAACACCCCTGCCAGCAAAACAATTTGCCTTACCAAAGGCAAGGGCAATCCTCCTTGCAAATGTGATGCGCCCGCTGCACCAACCATATCGAAACTCGAAGCACCGCTAAGCCAACCAGTGCCCAAGAAAGCAGCCAGCAGCACAATTCCCGCAAATGCAGTATAGATTAAAAACTTAGTAGCAGCGTAACCCCGGCGCTCGCCTCCCCAAATCGCAATTAACAAATAAAGCGGAATCAATTCTACCTCAAAAAACAGGAAAAATAGCAGCAAATTTTGAGATAAAAAAGCCCCTGTTACGCCGCCGGTAATTAACAAAATCAAAGAATAATAAAGTCGAGGTCTGCGGATCGACTCATCCGTAGCGTAAATAGCTATTCCTGTCAGCAGAGTATTTAAAATTACCAAAGGCAGAGCCAAACCATCAACACCGAGATTGTAATTCAATCCCAAAACATCTACCCAAGGAATAAATTCCGAAAACTGCAACTGACTGGTACTGGCATCAAACTGAACTGCCAAAATCACCGAGAGAATAAAAGTTATACCCGCAATGGCGATCGCGACATTCCGAACTATTTTAGAACTCACTGAACCGGGCCAGAGCCCAATCAGGGCAGCAGCCAACATTGGTATCCAGATTAAAGCACTGAGCATCAATTAAAACTTTCCTTTGTTACACAGTATTTAGAGCTATATTTAACATTAACGCAAAGCAACTACATATAAAAGCGATCGGCTAATTTTCTTGTTAACATAGATTCAAATGTCTCTGGAATCCTCCTATGACCTCAAGTCTTACAGATCGAGAAGATTTGCAAATTAAATCCGGTTCTCCTTCCACCCGCCTCACCGTTGCCGACTTGGAAGAACTGCAAGGTATACTCTGCGAAGCACATCTAGACTACCAACTCGAACTGGTAGACGGGAAGATTATCGTTATGGGCCCATCAGACATTGTATCGAGCGAAATTGGACTTGAGTTTGGCAGTCTTTTGCGTAACTGGGTCAAACCCCGCAAACTCGGACGAGTGTTTGAGTCCAGCGGCGGGTTTATTCTCCCCAATTCAAATCTTACAGCACCGGACGTTTCGTTTGTGGTAGCCGATCGCCTCAAACAAAGTAAAAGGTATTTTGCCGAACTTGTTCCCGACGTAGTGGTAGAAATCAAATCTCAGTCTGATCGCCTCAAACCCCTCCGAGAAAAAATTTTATCATTCATCGAACTCGGAGCCAAAGTAGGAATATTAATCGACCCAGACAAGCATACAGTAACAATTTACACTCCGATAGCCGAGCCAGTGGTATTGAGAGACGGCGACATGATTTCAATTCCCGAACTTTTGCCCGGTTGGGAAGTTCCAGTGACCGAATTATGGCCGATCGATTTTGAATAAAACTAGATAAAAAAGCAGACAAACCCAGACTAAAATCATCTGCGTTCATCCGCCCTCATCTGCGGTTAAAAATTAAATAACATCAGACCAAAAGCAGACAAACCCCGAAAAATTCATCTGCAAACCTCTACAGTTTAAAACTGCCAAATAATCAACGCCAGCAACACAGCAACCCCCCCCGCAATAGTCAACACATAAAACTGCGACTGACCAGTGCCGGTGTACTTCAACCCTTCACCGCTGAAAATTGTGGCAAAACCGAACAAATTCACCGCCCCATCCACCACATACTTATCAGTCCAAGCGCTGATTTTAGAAATAAAAGCCACAGCCCAAACGACAGTCAAGCGGTAAACTCGATCGATATAAAAATCGTAAGCAAACAAATCCTGCAACGCCGGCACCGGCAGCCGTACCGGTCGAGGTAATACCCCGTACCAATAAATCGCCACCCCAACCGCAACGCCAATCAACCCAGATAACAACAACAGCGGCGTATCCAGCGTCTTCAAAAGCAAATTTAAAGCATCAAAATCTCCCGTTTCCGCCCAAGGCCCAGTCCAACTAATTAATAGTTGCCACTCCTGCAACATCCAAGGAACTAATAGCCCCATTACCGTCAAAATTACCATCGGCAAAGCCATCGGCCAACCAACTTCTGGAGCTCTGCGAGTTTTCGGCTGCGGTTTTCCCACAAACACTAAACCGAATATGCGAGTTAAATTTAGCGCTGTCAAACCGTTAACTAAAAGCAGCACAATTACCAGCCACAAAGGCACAGTCCAAAAACCGTTGAGCCAGCGTCGCATCGCCCAAAAGTTCCCCAAAGGCAACAGCGCTACCATCCCCGCAGCGCCTACTAAATAAGCCGTAGTCGTGGCAGGCATCTTCGACCACAACCCACCCATTTCTGTTAAATCTTGAGTGTTAGTTGTAGTAATAATTGACCCTACGCTCATGAATAATAGGCCTTTGGCGATCGAGTGCGCGAACAGCAACAGCAAAGCAATGTCAACTTGATTTAGCCCCACGGCGATAAACACCAAACCCAAAGAAGCGCTGGTAGAATGCGATAGTGCTCTTTTGATGTCGATTTGGGCGATCGCTACCAAGGAAGCGCCAACCGCCGTCACCGCACCCAAAACCACCAGCACCGCATCTGCGATCGGCGAAAGCGCTAAAACAGGCTGAAGTTTAATCAAAACATAAGCCCCAGCGCCTACAACTACCGTATTCCGCATAATCGAAGCCGGGTTGGGTCCTTCCATCGCCTCGTCGAGCCATAGATGGAAGGGAAATTGAGCACACTTGGCCGTAGGTGCGGAGATTAAAGCCAAACCTAAAAGAGTCGCGACTACAGGAGACAAAGTTGCAGTTTCAGCCCATGTTTCCAAATCGGAAAAATTCAAACTTCCTGCTAAAGTTGAAAGCGTCACTACTCCCATCAGCAGTGGCACGTCTCCTACACGCTTGGTTAAAAACGCATCTCTAGCGGCGGTTACTACCAGCGGTTGAGCGTACCAAAACCCGACTAGCAAGTAAGTTGAAAGCGTCAGCACTTCCAACAAAGCGTAAGTTAGAAGCAGCGAGTCGCTAATGGCAATGCCGCTAATTGCCGCTTCAAAAAAACCCATCAGCCCAAAAAATCGAGCTAGCGCCCAGTCTTTTTCCATGTAGCCTAGAGCGTAAATTTGTGCTAGCAAACTCAGAACACTAACTAACTCCATTGCTCCCACGCTGACGGTGGAGATTTCTATTGCAAAAGACAAATCTAAATCTGCTGCTTGCACCCAGTGCACTAGCAACTGTTGGGGTGGTTGATCCCAAGTCGCTGTAAAAATAACTGACCCGTGCAGGAAAGCCAACACAGTCATCAGCAAATTGAAGTAAGCCGCAGGCCTCGGGCCTGTTCTCCGAACGGTTCCCGTAGACCACGGCAAAGTTAAAATTGCGCCTATTAAGCCATATAAAGGTACCCACCAACAGGCTTGGAGGAGAAATTGAGTCATTTAATTTATCCCTTAAACTTGAAATTACGGGCTGCCTTTATACAAAAACAGTTGCGGGCGATCGCGTGATACCCTAAAACTTTGACTAAACCCGATCGTATAGTTCTGGCAAAATAATTTGCACCCAAGATTCACTATACATTAAAGCATCTAAACTGAGAATTCTCTCAACACAAAATTAGTGGCTTAGTAGAAGAGGCACTCAAAGAAAAAAATGCCTGCCGATGGGCCAAGACTGCCTTTTTTGCCGATTTCCCTGCGATCCCCCTTTTGAAATCCCCAATTTTCCCGGCAGTGATTAGCTCCGACTTCACATACCGAACTCTACTTTATGAGTATTATTACTTACTTTAATCCCCCCTCGCTCTCGGTATCTACCCCTCTAAATATTAAGATTATTAAATAAATATTAAATTATTTTAAGTAACATAAAAAATTTTAATTTTTGTTATTAAACATTATGATGTTAGTTTATATTGTCAAGGTGGACAGATTCCCCTATTCTTATAGGATAGGAAGCTTTACACTGCATTACTAAAAAATGTGGGCCTCCCCGTCCAAATTTTTAGATTTCTCAAAGATTTGTAACGGTAATTTCGCTCATCCTCAAAGGAGATTCAAAAATGTCAATTGCCGTGGGAATGATTGAGACAAAAGGTTTTCCCGCTGTGGTGGAAGCTGCCGATGCTATGGTCAAAGCTGCCCGCGTTACCCTCGTGGGCTATGAAAAAATCGGCAGCGCCCGCGTCACCGTAATTGTGCGCGGCAACGTGTCGGAAGTCCAAGCCTCAGTCGCAGCAGGAGTGGAATCCGTCAAGCGTGTGAACGGCGGAGAAGTCGTCTCTACCCACATCATCGCTCGCCCCCACGAAAACCTAGAATACGTTCTGCCGATTCGATATACAGAAGCAGTAGAACAGTTCCGAGGCTACTAAGTTCTTAGCGCACAAAAATTTCGTTAAAGGAAAATTTGTGCGATCGTCAAAAATTAACTGTTTAGTTCCCCAAATATTCAATCAGGAGTAAAACCAATGGCAATTGCAGTTGGCATGATCGAAACCCTAGGCTTCCCCGCAGTGGTAGAAGCCGCTGACGCGATGGTCAAAGCAGCCCGCGTCACCTTGGTAGGCTACGAAAAAATCGGTAGCGCTCGGGTTACGGTCATTGTAAGAGGAGATGTCTCGGAAGTGCAAGCTTCTGTCGCAGCCGGAGTAGAGTCAGTGAAGCGCGTTAACGGCGGACAAGTGATGTCCACCCACATTATCGCCCGCCCTCACGAAAACTTAGAGTACGTGCTGCCGATTCGCTACACGGAAGCTGTAGAACAGTTCCGTGAAGGCGTTAGCGGCATTCGCCCCCTCAACAGATCATAAGATAGGCGATCGGCTGTTAGGGGCGTTTGGTAATTAAAAATTAAAAATCGCGCTGTTTTTGATTTAGCATTTTTAATTTTTAATTGAGGTGGGTATGGGATATTGGTTATTAGTCATGAGTCATGAGTCATAAGTCATTAGTTACTAGACGAAGCTCTAAAAAGCGGACAGCGGACTGAGGACAGAGCTAATTAAAAAAAGACAAGTGACAGTGTAAAAATGACAGTTACCAATTACCTATTACCTATTACCTAAAATGCAAATGGCCAAAGTTCTCGGCACAGTTGTCAGTACCCAAAAAGAGCCGACACTGAGAGGATCGAAATTTCTACTGCTGCAATTCATCGATGAGGAAGGTTCGCCAGTTCCCGGCTATGAGGTAGCCGCTGACTGTGTGGGCGCTGGTATAGATGAATGGGTTTTAGTAACCCGAGGCAGCGCAGCCCGGATCGCGCCCGGAAGCGAAAACCGTCCGATCGATGCTCTAGTAGTAGGCATTATAGATACTGTCAATGTAGAAAACCGCCTCATTTACAGTAAAAAAGACGACCCGTACGGCTAGTTGCAACCGTTAGCAGTTAACAGTTAGTGGAAAAATAACTAACAACTAACAACTAACAACTAACAACTAACAACTAACAACTAACAAAAAATTTTTCAGCTTAGGAGAACTTAATTTATGGCAGTCCGCAACGTTGCGGCTCCCCCGACGCCTTGGTCGAAAAACTTGGCTGAGCCCCAAATTCACGACACCGCCTTCGTACATTCCTTTTCTAATATTATTGGGGATGTGCATATCGGTTCTAATGTGATGATTGCCCCCGGGACATCTATCCGCGCCGATGAAGGCACTCCTTTTTATATCGGACAAGGAAGCAACATTCAAGACGGAGTAGTGATTCACGGCCTAGAACAAGGCCGAGTCACAGGAGACGACGACAAATCCTATTCTGTGTGGGTGGGGAAAAATACTTCCCTCACCCACATGAGTTTAATTCACGGCCCGGCATACGTGGGCGACAACTGCTTTATCGGCTTTCGCTCTACGGTGTTCAATGCCAGAGTGGGGAACGGCTGCATTGTCATGATGCACGTACTAATTAAAGATGTGGAGATTCCCCCCGGTAAGTACGTACCTTCGGGAGCCATCATCACTAATCAGAAGCAAGCCGATCGCTTGCCTGACGTTCAAGATTCTGACATTCAATTTGCGACCCATGTCATCGGCATCAATGACGCTCTGAGAACGGGTTATCGCTGCGCTGAGAACATCGCCTGTCTAGCACCAATTCGCAACGAGCAAACTAAAAACCCAAATATGACTCAAACCAAATATTCTACCCATGCCGGCACCCAATTGAGTTCAACTCTTGCCGATAGCATCCGCAATTTACTAGCTCAAGGATACAGCGTGGGAGCCGAACACGCCGACGCACGCCGCTTCCGGACCGGTTCTTGGCGCACTTGCGGCCCGATTGCCTCAAAGCGCGACTCTGAAGTAATCGCGGCTTTGTCAGCTTGCATGGCCGAGCACCAAGGAGAATACGTCCGCTTGATCGGGATTGACACCAAAGCCAAGCGCCGCGTACTAGAAGAAATCGTCCAAAGACCGGGAGACAACGGCTCTAACGGTTCAAACGGTGCGAAAACTCACCAATCTAACGGTAAAGTTGCACAACAAGGTTCACACCACAATAGCAGTTCCGTGTCAAGTGGAAAATTGAGTGCCGAAACAGTGGCTCAGGTTCGCGGCTTGCTAGCTCAAGGCTACAAGGTGGGGACGGAACACGCCGACGCCCGCCGCTTCCGCACCAGTTCTTGGCAAAGCGGGGCTTCGCTGCAAGTCAGAAACGAATCTGAGGCGATCGCCGCTTTGGAAGCTGTGATGAATCAGTACCCAGGCGAATACGTGCGCTTGATCGGGATTGACCCGAAAGCTAAGCGACGCATAGTTGAAGAAATTATTCAGCGTCCCGACGGCCCAGTTGCTCAATCGGCTAAGCCTGCAGCAACCTCGGGATACAAAGCAGCTTCGACTGGTTCCGCCAGCAGCGGAAGTTTGACCGGCAAGACGATCGACCAAATCCGCAACCTGCTTTCCCAAGGCTACAAAATTGGCACGGAACACGCCGACGCGCGCCGTTTCCGCACCGGTTCTTGGAGCAGTTGCGCCCCGATCTCATCCAACCGCGAATCCGAAGTGATTTCTGCCCTCGAAAGCTGTCTCAAAGAACACAGCGGCGAGTACGTCCGCTTGCTCGGCATCGACTCCAAGGCGAAGCGCCGGGTACTCGAAGAAATTATCCAACGACCTTAATTTGCCTGGTAATTAGCCTGTTTCTTCCGTTAAGCCCTCGCACTGGGGCAAACGGGAGAAACCCAAGCGGATTGAAGTAGGATTTGAGATAGTTAAAAAGCTCGAATGAGAAATGTTGGTCAAAATCTAGAATCTTCGGAAAGTTTCTATAAAACGTTAAAGCATCAAGATTCTCAGTATTAGTAAATTATCGTTTCTTAGATTGACATGGTTAAATTTATCAGTCGAGAAAATCCATAATTTAAAGTCGTTTTATCGAAAAAAATAGCTCCTTTCATGGTGAAGTCGAATGTATTTATCGCCACTGCAATTAAGTAGCAACTCTCAGATTTTGATGAGTGGCGATGTAGTTGTGAATGAGGGTGCGGCGATCGCCCCTGGAGCAATCCTGCAAGCAGAGCCGGGCAGCCGGATCTCGATCGCCGCCGGTGCCTGTATCGGTATGGGAGTTATCCTTCACGCCCGTGAAGGTACTCTGGAAATCGCGGCGGGCGTTATTCTGGGTGCAGGCGTGCTGGTGGTAGGTGCCGGAAAGATCGGGGAAAATGCCTGTATTGGCGCCGGGACGACCCTAATCAATCCTTGTATCGAGAAAATGCAAATTATGGCAGCAGGTTCTCTAATGGGAGATAACAGCCGCCAAGCCGCCGCAGAAGAAGCAACCGCAACAGCGCCAACAGCAGCGCCAACATCACCAGAAACCCCCGAAGCCACTACGCCACCAGTGGATCGACCGATCGAGCCGATCGAGCCGATCGAGCCGCCACAACCCGCCCAAACACCGCCTAAAACTGCGCCGGAGACTGCCCCAGAGCCGCCGGAATCCACTGCCGCAGAGCCGCCCCAGCCAGGGGAAATCCCAACTATTCTGTACGGTCAAGCTCACATCAATCGGCTGTTGGGGACGCTGTTTCCGCACCGGCAAGCTTTTAATCGACCGGAGGAAAACGGCCAAACTCTATCGGGCGGTTCCGGGTAGCCGTCATTTCCGCAAAAGGCAGCTATGCTGAAGGCAGAAAGATCAAATATAAATAGGTAATCTCATATTATTGGTAGCTCAGCAATTGGTAAGGCCTTGCCGCAGCAATCTGTGTCTTGTAGCTCGTGCAGTCTGTCTTCTCATCTGAGAAACTATAAACTATCAACAAATTTTTATTTTGGGAAGTTTCTAAGGGTAATAGAAGATGGACGGACAAACAGATCGTAACAGTCACGAAGAGCGATCGCAGCGCCAGGAATACTTCAAAGACACTGCTTTGGGTTTGGTATCCACCAAGAGTTTTCCGGCAATTGTGGGGACTGCTGACATGATGCTGAAGTCGGCAGGAGTGATTTTAGTAGGATACGAAAAAATTGGTTCCGGCCACTGTACCGCGATCGTCCGGGGCAGAATTTCGGATGTGCGTTTGGCTGTGGAAGCTGGAGCTCAAACTGCCGAACAGTTCGGGCAGTTTGTTTCTAAGTTGGTAATTCCTAGACCTTTGGCTAATTTGGAAGTGGTTTTGCCGATCGGCTTTCGGCTGACTGAACTTTCGGAAAAAGGCAGTTATTCTCGGCTTAGCAATCAGGCGATCGGTTTGCTCGAAACCCGGGGATTTCCGGCAATGGTCGGTGCTTGCGATGCTATGCTCAAATCCGCAGACGTACACTTGGCAGCTTACGAGAAAATTGGCGCCGGCTTGTGCACGGCAATTATTCGCGGTGCAGTTGCAGATGTAGCAGTAGCCGTAGAAGCGGGGATGTACGAGGCTGAGAGAATTGGCGAGTTGAACGCGGTGATGGTAATTCCCAGGCCTTTGGAAGATTTGGAACAAACTTTACCGCTGGCGAGTTGCTGGATCGAGCAGCGTAAACCTGTGATGATGCCCGTGTCGGTTAAGGAAAAGGAACAAGAATTGATCGAACTTCCAGATTTGGAGAAATTGACTGTTTATGTGGAAGAGGAAATCAATCGGTAATTGGTAATTAGGCAACAAAAGTTTGTAGAGACGT
Source organism: Microcoleus sp. Pol7_B2 (assembly GCF_036701035.1). Classification (NCBI taxonomy): domain Bacteria; kingdom Bacillati; phylum Cyanobacteriota; class Cyanophyceae; order Oscillatoriales; family Microcoleaceae; genus Microcoleus; species Microcoleus sp. Pol7_B2. The sequence goes on from NZ_JAUBQB010000007.1 coordinate 61,333, forward strand.
ACTACCGCAAATACTGAGACGAAGTTTGTCAAAAAAATATAGAGTTTACTCGGTAGGACTGCTGGCAACAATTTATACAGAGTAGCGGTCTCAAACTTAATTTGCCGATCGAGCCGCTCGCCGCCGCATCAAGAGACACAGAGCACCAAGTAAAACTAGACTTTTGAGAGCAAGTCGATCGTCGGGTAAACTATCGAACTGACTAATAAGTAAATCCAGCGGACGTGCAGAGCCTTTCAACAGGATTTAACTACTGTTAAAATAAACCACAAATTCTGTTTAGGGTAGATTTCCGGGAATCATTTAAGAGTTACTTTGACCGCAGGTGGATGCTCTTTCAACAGATTAACGGCTGTCGAACTCCAGACTGACTGCACAGGAATCAACCCCCAGAATCAAGCAATCCTGAAAGTGGACCTATGAACCTCAAACAATTTTACAAGCGCGGTTTGCACCGCGCCAAGAAAGGAAACTATGAAGCGGCACTTGAGGACTTCGATCAGATACTGCAACTCAATCCCGCCGATGCCAAAGCCTATAACAATCGCGGTTTGGTTTACTATTACATGAAAGACTACCAAAAAGCGATCGCAGACCTCAGCCAAGCCCTAGATATCAACCCTCATTTGTTCGAGGCTTACTTGAATCGAGGCAATGCTTGGCGTCATCTCGGAGAACACGAAAAAGCCATTGAGGATCTAAACTGTGCTTTAGCAAATAAGCCTAACAGCCACGCTATCTACAACAACCGGGGCCTTGTACTTGCTAATTTAGGAAATTACGAAGAAGCAATAGAAGACTACAATCGAGCTCTATCTATCAATTCCAACAATTATAAAACCTATTACAACCGGGGGCGCGCTTACTACCTTTTGGGAGAAAAAGAGGCAGCAACAGAAAACTTTAACGAAACGCTGCGGTTGAATCCAAAATATATCAAAGCTTACATAAATCGCGGTCTCTGTTATCACCAATTAGGAGACAATACGCAGGCGCTGGCAGATTACAACACAGCACTCGCGATCGATCCACAAAATGTTTATGCGTATTATAACAGAGGTTGCGTTCGCTATAAATTAAAACAAATGCAGCTTGCAATAGAAGACTTTGACAAAGCCGTAGAACTCGATCCGAACTATGTTAAAGCTTATCTCAACCGGGGTTTAGCGCTGTATAAACTTGGAGATATTACGGCAGCAAATAAGGATTTCTACCATGTAATGTGCATTAATGCTGAAGCTTATTTATACTACCAAGCACAGAGGTGTACGCCTGATATTAATTCGTACTTCAAGGAAGCGCCACAGGTCGAACTTAATAATGCTGCAGAATACTACAACACAACATTAAATACGATGTCAACTTCCTTAAGTTCAGCAGCATTAAACGCGGTCTGGAATCAAGAAGATTTGGAGAACAGAGACTCGATTATCTGTGAAGGTGAATTTATTAATGATTGATTTAGTCAGTAATCAAGGCTCTTCGGTACTTAGTCGGCTAAAATGTTACAAGAATATCCAATTGTAGCACACTAAGTACGGAAGCTGCATAAACATTAACTGAAACTAAAGGATTGCTATATCATTCTGATTGTTGATTATCCGTCTCTCGCCAACTGTTGGAGAACTTGTAACTCTACATCCATTGCTATGCCTCACTTATAGCGTTTTTATCTTTTCACGCTTTTATTTTAATACTCCGAGAGTGACAGAAAAGAGGTAAGGTTCGGTAACGCCATTCAAGATTTTAAGCTCAGCCGTTCTCCGGCAAGGGGAACTTCAATTTCCGTTTAACACTTGAACAATGGAATCAGTAAGTTCCTGAAAGCTTGCTCTCTCAAGCCGCGGGACAGCAGCGAGGGCTAGGTTCTCTTCTATATGTTTTGGCGCTTTCATCCCTACAAGGGCACTCAGGAGGCCAGGGGCGCTGCGGGTATATTGGAGCGCCCGCTGGCAGTCTGTCCGCAAGCTTTCGCCAAAGGCAGAAGCAATCTTTTCTGGGATCTGACCGATAACCTGCGCTTCACAGATCGACCTACTGGCGATCGCCCAAATGCCTAAGCGATCAGCAGCTTCCAATACTGAAACTTGTTCTCCTTCGATTGTTTGAGTTGGAGTTAGCACCGCTTCCGGCATCCCCATATTCAAAGGAAGCTGGATAAACCGAAACCCATCCTCTTTGTTCCCAGCTACTTCCCGAGCAATGGACTTCGCACGCGCCAGATCGATATGGTACTTTTCAGTTGGAGGTACGCGAAAAGCATTCCAAGTTGCCACACCGTAATTAGCAATTTTTCCAGCTAAAACCGCACCTTCAAGTACCTCAAAAACCTCTCGCAACCGATTGTAAAAAGTATCGGGTTCAACTTTAGAAAGTAGCTTTTCTGGATTGTGAAGATAGTAGACATCGATTGTCTCAATGCCGAGGTTGGCGAGGCTCCAATTAAGCTGATCTTGAATGTATTCTGGGTGGATGCAGTAACGCTCCTCAGCCAAATCTGCCATGCTGACAGTAGAGTTGTTTGGCTCGACGTACTGCTGATAAAACCACTCTACATGGTTGGGAGTTGGATGGGGAACAACGCCGCCTTTCGTACAGATAATTAGTTCATCTCTTGAGGCTTCTCCCGATTCCAGGAGACGCCGGATAGCCTTTCCGACACTCCGCTCTCCGTACTGGAAGCGGTAGTTGATTGCTGAGTCAATTACGTTGGTACCTCGCCGAACCGATTCAACTACAGCTTCCGCCACCAGAGTGTCAGTATACTCATCTGGTTCCCCAAGGTAGGTGCCAATTCCAATCGAGCTGGCAACGAGCGAACCAGTTTCTCGGAAGTGATCGGCTGCACAGTTTTTTTTGTGCCGTTCCCTGTAACGCCCCGTTCCTTCTGCGGTAGCTCTGCCTGCGATCGCGATCGCATTACTACTTCCTAACATAAAAATCTTTTGCCTTCTGTTAAATAAACTAATCAGGATTTCCGCAAGTCTAAGTGATGCTTGATTTAAAATTCTCCTCAAAGTGAGCCAGGTAGAAACGCGATCGCTCGCGCCTCTACATTTTTAGACCAGATGTTTGGGAGCCTCTATTAACTGGCGATCGACGAGATAGGAAAAATAAGTCCGAAACAAACTCGCATCCGCTTGCGGGCAGATAATGTCCGTTCCAGAAAGTCCCTTCAACGCCTTCTGGCAATCGAATTGCAGCGTGGCAGATTTAGCCATTTCTGCTTCCGAAACTTTTTCCGAGAAAAGACCGACAAGCGGATACAACGCATTTTCTGGAGAATATCCAGCACGATTGATTATTTCTGCTTGCCAAGTCTCAGAAGAAACTCGTTTGATATGATAACCCATTGAGCAAATCCAGCCAAGCAATTCACTCATTTGAAAGGACTGAGGGTTGACTAAATGAAAAGTCTTTCCGAGCAATTCTTTTTGCCTCGAAAGATGAACGATCGCTCGGCTCACATAGTCAACAGGCGCTACATTCATCAGCTTATCGTCATCGGGCGCACATCCAAGTTGCACGCAACCAGCCATTAACCTGTACAGTAAGTCACTGGGATTGCAGGCCCCTGTTTTGCTGTCCCCAGAAATGCGGCCTGGCCTGTAAATGGTAACAGGAATCCCGCGAGCGCGCGCCACCTCTACTAACTTTTCTGCCACCCATTTAGTCTGAGTGTAAGCGCCTTTGAGACTCTCTCCCGGAGTGAGTTCATCCTCCTCTCGCACCACCTTAATTCCAGATTCTCCCATTGCCGAGAAAACGGAAATCGTAGAAATTAAATGGACTGGTTTTAGCTTACTTTGACTCGCCAATCTCAGAACTTCCTGCGTCCCCAAAACGTTAGCGGGTTTGAGAACCGAGTAGGGATAAGTAAACTTGACAAACGCGCCATTGTGGTAAATGACATCAATTTTACTGGCTAAAACTTGGAACAGCTCCTCGGAAAGCCCAAAAAGTGGTTGAGACAAATCTCCAGCAATTGGGATAATGCGATCGCTGCTGCTTTCATCCCAAATTAAATAGGACTCGAGGCTGCTTTGAATCCGCTTTTTAGCTGATTCTGAATCCGCAGAACGGACTAGGCAATAAATTTCTGCTTGAGTTTGTTGCAAGAGATCGCGGAGTAAAAAGGCTCCCAAAAAGCCCGTCGCCCCTGTTAAGAAAATGCAAGCTGGTTCAGTTTTTGGCTCGCTCAATGGAGTTACAGGGCGAATTGCCGGATCTAAAACAACTTCAGCGTTAATATCGAAACTTGCAGTGCGATCGCCCGCAGAATCCGCCCCATGCTTCACCTCAATATTCTTTGCTAAAGCAGCAATGGTAGGCGCTTCAAAGAAACGGCGCAAGGGCAATTCCTTTTGGAAAGCATCTCTTACCTTTGCTAGCAACTGAGTAATCAGTAATGAATGTCCCCCCAAATCAAAGAAATTGTCATAAATCCCCACTTTTTCCAGCCCTAGCAGCTCCGCCCAAATCTCAGCAAGCATTTTCTCAATGGGAGTGCTAGGAGCGACAAAAGTATCTGCTAAATCGGCTCTCGCCACCTCCGGCGCTGGCAGCGCCCGCCGGTCTATTTTTCCATTAGCAGTGAGGGGCAATGCTTTCATTACGACAAAAGCAGAAGGAACCATGTAGTCGGGCAGTTTTTCTTTTACAAATGACCGCAGATCGTTAATAGCGATCGCTGATTCCCTCGCGGGTACAACATAGGCCACTAAGCGCTGGTTCCCCGGTTCATTTTCCAGTAGCAAAACTACTGCTTCGCGCACAGCGGAATGTTGAGATAGCGCTGCTTCTATTTCCCCCAATTCAATGCGGAACCCTCGCAGTTTAACTTGGCTGTCGATCCGTCCTAAAAACTCAATATTTCCGTCCGGCAAATACCGAGCCAAATCTCCTGTTTTATACAGACGCGCTCCTGGTTCGGCGTCGAAGGGGTTGAGGATAAATTTTTCTGCGGTTAATTGGGCTTTGTTTAGATAGCCGCGAGCTAAAGAAGCACCGCCGATGTATAACTCGCCGGACACGCCAATGGCAACTGGCTGCAAGTGCGAATCAAGTAAATAAATCTGCGCGTTATTGATAGGGCGACCGAGAGGAACTGTCTCAGAAATGCAATTTTCTCGGTCTTTGATGGGATAAGCCAGCACGCCTACGGTGGCTTCTGTTGGCCCGTAATGGTTGAAAACTAAACAGTCTGGGGCGTATTTCTCAATAGTTTCGAGCAAATTCCAACTTAAGGCTTCGCCCCCAAGGATTAATCGCTTTTTCGGCAAAACCTGCGCCGGATTAGAAGCGGTTAATAAAGCTTTTAGATGCGAGGGAACGATTTTGAGACAGTCAATGGAATGCTGCTGAAAGTAAGCAGCGATCGCCTCTGGATCGGTGGCTCGTTCCTGGGAAATTATGTGAAGGCTTCCTCCCGTACATAAAGCTGGAAAAATTACTGTATTTCCTAAGTCTGCTGCTAAGGTAGAAACGGTGGCGAAACTGCCACCTGATGGCAGGTTTAGCTGTTCCTGAATGCTGTAAAGGTAATTGACGAGCGATCGGTGTTCAATTGCCACTCCCTTTGGCGTGCCAGTGGAACCGGAAGTATAAATGACATAAGCTAAATTTTCAGGAGAGAGAGGAGGAGAGGGAGAGGGGGAAACAGAGGGAATTTCTGCGTCTAAGCAAAGGATTTTTGCCTGAGTTTTTGGCAGGTTTTCGATTAGCTGTTGTTGCGTTAATAGCACTGCCACTCCGGCATCCTGCAACATCAAGGCGAGGCGCTCTTTTGGCATGGCCGGATCGAGTGGCAAGTACGCGCCGCCTGCTTTGAGAATGCCGAGCATTCCGGCGATCGCCTCCACAGATCGCTCAGTACAAATTCCCACTAATTCTTCGGATTTTACTCCTAAGTGTTGTAGGTAATCAGCGATTTGGTTGGCGCGGGCGTTGAGTTCCCGGTAAGTGAGCTGCTGATTTTCACAGATAACCGCAAGGCGCTCTGGTACGCGCTCCACTTGTTGCTCAAATAGCTGGTGAATGCACTTGTCTTTTGGGTAATCTTTCTGTGTTTGGTTGAACTCAACTAAGACTTGGTGGCGGGCGATATCGCTCAGAATTTCCAAGTCGCCGAGAGCGGTTTCTGGGTGATTAGCTGCACTTTTTATTAAGGTGTAGAATTGATCTGCCAAACATTGGATCGCTGGTTCCCCTATCAAGGCCGGATCGTAGTGAAACTCAGCGATGAGAGCATCCTCTCGGCGCACGCAGGAGAGTTTAACTTTGAAGCGATCGCTGCAGACATATTGCTGGTAAATTGAAAAATCTACGCCAGCCGCCGCATACTTTTCTAGTTGTTCCTCAAACTCAAAACAAAATGGAAATCCAGCCGAGCCGTTTATATCTTCCCGGTTGAAATATTCCTGCCATTTATAAGCATCGCTTTGGGATTGCTGAATTTCCTGCCAGAATTCCTGAAAGGTAAAATTTTCTTGCAGTTGGCTGCGAAGCGGTAAAAACTTGGCAAATAGACCGAGTGCTGGCTCTAATTCTTCATATTTGCGATTGTCGAAAGCGGTGCCCATAATGATTTCGGCCTTTCCCAACCCCCGCCAGAGCAACGTTTTCCAGCAAGCTAGAAAGAAAGCAGATATTGAGGTATCATAGCGACGGGCGATCGCTTCTATTTCTTCTAGTAAACTCAGTTCTATTTTAACCTCAAAAAAATTCGGTTCAAATGGATCGGACGCGCTGCTATTTTTATTTTCAAAAGGCAATTTTAAACTCGCTAGCGCCGAGTAATCCCGATCGGTCCAATATTGTTTGCCCTCTGCCGCCTCTTCATCCTCAATCAATTCATTCTGCCATTCCGAATATTGGACATATTGCACCACTTCGTCGGTCAGTTCCTCACCTTGCAAGCAAGCTGCATAACACTGGCTAATTTCTCGAATTAGATTTTTGAGGGTGCGCGAATCGGCGCACAGGGAAGGAAGGCTGATAAGCAAAATGTGCCTGTTTGCTGATAGAGAAATTAAGGATAAGCGCCAAATTGGATTTTGTTCAAAGTTGAAAGCTGAGCGCTTTTCGCTTTGAAAAATTTCAGGGAGTTTAGCCGCTTGTTCTGGCGGGGTCAAGCATTCGAGATTAACGCTCTGCCAGGAAATTAAGCTGCGATCGCCGATGACTTGAATCGGAAATTTAATCCCAGAACGTCGCTGAAAGCTCGTCCGCAGAATTTCGTGGCTATCGCTGACTTTTTGCAGCGCTGCTTTTAAGGCATTTGCTTGGAGATTGCCCTCGATCGAAATCGCACATTGCGCGCGATAAGCGGGACTATCTTGTTGCAACAGCCACAGATATTTTTGTTGAGGAGAAAGCCGAAATCCATTAATTGTTTGCATTGGTTATATTGCTTTATGTTTTAGGATCGCCAGGGACTTAAGTCCAAAGCTTATAGCTCAAGTCCGTTAAAACTCACATCTTGTACCATTGTCAAGAACAGGCAAGATGCCTGTTCCACAATAAATTTTATGTCTTGTGGAACAGGCATCTTGCCTGTTCCTAAACAAGTAATTGAGAATGGTGCAACATCTCAGTTAAAACAGACTAGGGGAAAGGCGTTGAAGTGGCGACTACTGGCAGTTATAAATTCATACCAGAGTCGGATAAAGCCGAATTTGGCGGGATAGAAGTCAGCTTTTAAATCTCTGCTTCCCCGATCATTTCGCCCATCGCTACCACAATTTTGCGCGACCCGACAAATGGGTTCCGGCTGTGAGCAGCCAACATATTATCTAACATTAATATGTCGCCAGCTTCCCAAGGAAAACTAACTGTTGCCTGCTGATAGACTGCCTGAATTTCTGCCATTACCGAGTCTTCAATGGGAGTGCCGTCGCCGTAATAAACATTGCGGGGGAGGTTCTCTTCTCCAAAGACAGATAATAAAGAGTTGCGGACGGCCGGATCTAAGCAGGAAATGTGGTGCAAGAGCAGTTGGTTAAAAAATACCATCTCTCCAGTTTTGGGGTGCTTGGCGATCGCCGGCCTCCGCTTGCTAGTTCTGAGCTTATTTCCGTCTTTCCACTCAAATTCTATGCCCGCTTGACGGCAATATTGTTCCACCTCTGTTTTCTGCGCCGTTTTGAAAAATTCTTGCCAGCTTACATCGAGTCCATCGGTGTAGTTGCGGACGTACATCAGTTGCTTTTGGGCGAATTTTTCTCGGAGTTTGGGGTCGAGCAACTGGTAAACTTTCCGACAATCAACGATCGGGGTTTCGCCGCCTGACTGCGCGGGTTGAACGCAGAAAAACCAGATTTTCATTGGCCAGCGGTGCAGGTGCGAACTTTCGCTGTGAAAGAAGATAGTTTGCTCGGCGGGATAAGGGGTCGAACCGTAAACTTTGCCGCCGATTCCTTCGCGCGGCAAATCTCCGTACTCGCCGAACAGTTCCGGACAAATCCCCAAGGCGAACTGCTCGAAAGTAGAAACTAAAGGCTCGGTGAAGCCTCGAAACAAAATTGCACCGTGTTGCTGCAATTTTGTCTCGATCAAAGTTCGGTTGTTTTTCGCCCAATCAATGAGATCGACATCGCTGGCAGCGGGTTTAACGACTAGCGGCAATAGTTCCCCAGGCTGGAGAAATTCGGTTTTTATCAACTCGCCGTCTGGCAGAGTGACTACTTTCGGTTTAACACTCTTAAACTTGCTAAAATTCAGCTTTTCGCGCTTGACTTCTTGCATGACTTGTTGTTGTTTTTCCGCTTCTGTGATAATTTCTAAGTTATTTAACCGAGTCTCAGGCTCCGCCACAATGCTGTTGAGTAAGGTTTCAAAACGGCTGGACATTTGCTCGATGGCGGCGGCATCGAAAAGGTCAGTATTGTACTTCCAAGTGCCTGCAATTCCTTGCTCGGTTTCTCCGACGAAGAGAACTAAATCAAATTTCGCAATTCCGCTGTCAAGTTCTAAGGGAGTCAAAGTTAACCCGCCTAGCTCTAAAGCAGGCATGGGCATATTTTGCATGACGAATAAGACTTGAAAGAGCGGTGTTTGATTCAGGCTGCGATCGGGCCGCAATTCCTCCACCAATTTGTCGAATGGTAAATCCTGGTGAGCGTAGGCTTTTAAGGTGACTTCGCGCACGCGATCGAGCAATTCTATGAAAGTAGGATTGCCGCTGAGATCGCCGCGCAAAAGCAAGATATTGACAAAGAAACCAATCAGAGCCTCTGTTTCCAATTGGGTGCGGTTGGCGAGGTCGGTGCCGACCACCATGTCATCCTGATTTGTCGATCGATATAGCAGCGTTTCAAGAGCAGCTAGCAACGTCATAAATAGGGTGACATTTTGTTGGCGGCTCAGCTTGTTGAGCCCTGCAGAAAGGTTTGGGGAAAGCTGGAAAGGTTGAAGGGCAGCGCGATAGGTAGAAACAGCGGCGCGCGGTTGTTTGGCAGGCAGTTGCAGCACTGGTAAGGGATTGCCTAAGTGTTGCTTCCAATAGGCAAGTTTTTCTTCTAAAACTTCCCCAGAGAGGCAGTTTCGCTGCCACACGGCATAATCGGCGTATTGGATTGCAAGTTCGGGAAGTGGGGAGGGTTTGCCAGTGCAAAAAGCTTCGTAGAGGGTTGCCATTTCCCGCACGAGTACCCCGAGGGACCAGCCATCTGCCACGATGTGATGGATGGTTAGCAATAAGATAAATTCTGTGTCGCCTAACTGTAGCAAAGTGACTCGCATTAATGGCCAGTTTGCTAAGTCAAAAGGTTGTTGCGCTTCCTCGGCGGCGAGCCGCATGGCTTCTGCTTCTCGCTGAGATTGAGGAAAGTGCTGCAAATCTATAACTGAGAGGGCGAAAGTAGGTTCGGGAATTATCAACTGAATCGGCCACCCTTCCACCGCGCCAAATGTTGTCCGCAAGGCTTCGTGGCGATTGATAACTGCTTGGAAACTGCGCTCTAATGCTGTCACGTCGATCGCACCTTTCAAGCGCACGGCTGCGGGGATATTGTAAGCCGGATCGCCCGGTTGCAACCGATCGAGAAACCACAGCCGCTGTTGTGCGAAAGAAAGGGGCAATTCTGGGCCTCGCGGTGCGCGATCGATGGGGGGTGCTTCGAGTTTTTGCTCGCTGCTGCTGATTTGGGAAATGCGCGAGCTCAAACTTGCCACTGTTGGCGATTCAAATAAGACGCGCAGGGGCAATTCAATTTTAAACGCTTCTCGCAGGCGCGCGATCGCCTGAGTGGCTAATAGGGAATGCCCTCCCAATTCAAAGAAGTTATCCTCGCTGCTAATTCCCTCGATGCCTAACACTTCGGTCCAGATGCCAGCAACCATTTCCTCCACAGGCGATCGCACCGCAGAGATCGCGCTTTTTTCCGGTGCAGGCAGCGATCGGCGATCGACCTTGCCATTCGGCAAAAGCGGCAGCGCCTCCAGCAGCACGAAGGCTGAAGGCACCATATACTCGGGCAATTTTTGTTTTAAATCGCCGCATAACTCATCTGCAAGGTTCGACGATTGAAATTCTGAAACACTGTTTTCTGCCTTGTGCTCAGCGATATAGGCGACTAGGCGCTTGTTGCCGGGGTTATCTTCCCTGACGATAACTGCCACCTCCCGCACGGCTGGATGTCGCTCCAATACAGCCTCTATTTCTCCTAGTTCGATGCGGAAACCGCGAATTTTTACCTGGCGATCGATGCGCCCTAGAAATTCGATCGTTCCATCGGGAAGCCACCGCCCTAAATCTCCGGTTTTGTACATTAAATCTTTGTCAATTCCTGGCAGCGGTTTTGCCGTATTTGGAAAGGGATTTTCAACAAAGCTTAATTGAGTATTCTTTTCATCTTTCCAATAGCCCTCGCCGACGCCAAATCCCGACACGCAAATCTCTCCCGGCACTCCGACGGGCACTAACTTCATCTGAGAGTCGAGGATGTAAAGATTTAAATTGGCGAGGGGTTGGCCAATGGATAGCGATCGCTGATTTTCCGGCAAAGGTTTTTCAATAATTGCCTGCGTAATATCGTCAGCCGCTTCTGTAGGGCCATAAGCATTGACAACGCCGATAGAGGGATACAAACGCAACCACTGATTCGCCAACTCTACCGAGACGGATTCTCCCGTTACCATCATCCATTTTAAATTGGGGAACGCTCGTTGCTGCGGCGATAATTTTGAAAGATAGTCTGTCAATCCTCGGACAACGGTGGGAACGAGTTCGACGAGGGTTAATTTGTGTTTTTTAATGACCTCACACAATTTTTCTGGATTGTAAATTGTTTCCGCGTCGGCAATTACGGTTTTTCCGCCAATTAAAATAGGCGCTAAAAATTGCCAAACCGAAATATCCGATGAAGCGGGAGCGCTTTGCAAAAAGGTAAATTCTTCAGTCAATCCGAGCGCCTCAAATTGGGCGTAAATGTGATTGATCGCGCCGCCGTGTCGGATAATAGCTGCCTTGGGCAATCCGGTGGAACCCGAGGTATAAATTGCGTAAGCTGGATCGGTGCCGCGATTGCTAGTTTCTAGATTGGCGGCAGGCAGTTTATCGAAATCGCGGCGATCGCATATCTGAACCTCGGCGGCGGATCTCGCCGCGCCCTCCGGTTTGACATCTAAACAAGCCAAATATTTTAACTGAGGGCAATACTCGATTTGGCTTGCCAAAATCTCTAAAAATGAAGCGTCTGTTAAGAGAATTCCCACTTCGCTGTGAGAAAGCATATAGCGAATTCTCTCCGGAGGATAAGTGCTCTCAATGGGAACGTAGACTCCCCCCGCCTTTAAAATAGCGAGAATAGCGATGAGAAAATTCGGACTCCGTTTTTGCAGAATTCCCACCAGTTGTCGATTTTTGACTTTTAAACTCTGCAAAAATCTGGCTAGTTGATTCGCTTTTGCGTTCAGTTCGCGATAAGTTAACTGAGTTTCTTCAAAAACAACAGCTATGCGATCGGGCGTTTTTTCGACCTGGCTTTCAAATAAATCGTGAATCGTTCGCTCGACAGGATACTCTCTAGCATTGTCGTTAAAACTTTCTAATATTTGGCGGACTTCAGATTGACTTAAAAAACTAAGATCCGCAATTTTCAGGTGAATGTTGTTGGTAACGCTTTCCAAAAGATTGATATAATGTGATGTCAGTCGTCTGATGGTTTCATCTTTGAAAAGCAAGCCGCTGTACTCAATTTTGCCGACAATCCGATTGCCATCGACTTTCAAAGCAATTGTTAAATCATTGCCGAGTTCCGCGACATCGCTTGCAGAGTGAATGTTTTCCCATAAGACGGCTACGTCAAAAATTGGACAGCGGCTCTGAGTTTCGGAAATTTTTAACAACCGCACTAATTCAGCAAACGGATAATTTTGGTGGCTGTAGGCCGCGATCGCAGTATCTTTGACTTGCAGCAGAAACTCTTTGAAAGTCAATTGAGGAGTTACAGTGGAGCGCAGCGGAACCACTCGATTAATTAAGCGAGCGCTTTTTTCTGGGTTATAAATCGGCGAGCCGACAATAACATCGCTATTGCTAGTATATTTGTGGAGCAGTATTTTAGCGGTAGCGAGGAGAATTAGATAAATTGACAAATCGGATTTTGTCGCCAACTTAAAAATCGCTTCAGACAGTTGGCTCGACAGTTCAAATGCGACCTCTCGCTCTTTGCCGCTATCTAGCACAGGTCTTACATAATCGGCTATCAAAGTTGTCTCCGGCAGTTCCCCGGAAAGCTTGTTTAACCAATAAATTTTTTGAGACAACAAGTTATCTGAAATGGGGGTAATTGGTCTGATTTGATTCGCTACGGCTATCATCGATCGTCTCCTCACATTTTAAAAATTGGAAAAAATTAGAGTAATTAGGAATTCAAGCAATCGGACAAGGCTTGTTGCAAAATCGCACAGCCTTTTTGCAGAATTGACCATTCGATAGTCAGGGGAGGCAATATTTTTATAGCCGTATCATTTCTCCCAACTCTTTCCACAATTAATCCCAACTCGAAACACCGCGAAGTGACTTTTTTAGCAAAACTAGCAGCGCCAAATTTTTCAAAATCGATGCCCCAAATTAAACCAATTCCTCGGATATCTATTTTTTCGTCGATCGTGGCAATTTCCTCCACCAGGAATTTTTGTAAAAAGAACTCTTTCAATTGGACTTCGCGTTCGAGATGGATATTTTCTCGATACTCTAGAGCAGCGGTAGCTCCTACGAAAGCGAGTTGATTTCCCCGAAATGTACCCGTATGTTCGCCCGGTTCCCAAATATCCAACTCAGGTTTAATCAACAAAAGCGACATCGGAAATCCGTAACCGCTGATCGATTTGGAAAGGATTACCATATCGGGAACGATATTAGCTCTTTCAAATGAGAAGAATGGCCCTGTCCGCCCGCAACCCACTTGAATGTCGTCGCAAATTAATAAAATGTCGTGGCGTGAGCACAAGTCTCTGAGTTGTTGCATCCACTCGACGGGCGCGACAATTACTCCCCCTTCAGCTTGCACCGTTTCAAAAATAATTGCCGCTGGTTTTTCGATTCCAGAATTGACATCATTTAGGACGGCTTCGATATACCCTATGGTATTAAAACTTTCCATGAACCCATAGGGATAGGGCATAAAAGTTACATTATTTGATGTTACGCCTGCCCCCGCTCTCGCTGCGATATTGCCAGTCGCAGCTAAACTGCCTAACGTCATGCCGTGATAGGCTCCCATAAATGAGAAAATTCCCGGTCTTTTCTTGATTTTTCTGGCTAATTTCAAAGCCGCTTCAACGGCATTCGTTCCCGTTGGGCCGCAAAACTGAACTTTATAATCCAGCTTTTTCGGTTCTAAGACAGACGAAAAGAATTTTTCTAAAAATTCTTTTTTGGCTGAGGTGTGCAGATCTAATCCGTGCGCGATCGCGTCCGATGCCAGATACGCTATTACCTTCTGCTTGATATAGTCATTGTTGTGCCCGTAATTCAGCGCCCCTGCCCCTGCTAAAAAATCGATATATTCCGCTCCTGTTTCGGAATATATGATAGAATCTTTTGCCCGATGGAATATATCAGGAAAATTTCTGCAATAGCTTCTGACATTAGACTCGCGACTTTCAAAAATATTTGCTGGTTGACTTGGCTTTTGTAGGGCGATGCGATGCATGGCAACTTTCTCACTCTAGTTAATTTGTTAGTTACGCGGCGGACAATTCAAAATTAAACGTTACTTCTCTTTCCAGACTTAACGTTATGGGATACTCGCGATCGATCGGCAAGAGCAAGTCCTTCAGGAGCGCATTTGGTTGCGCTAAGATGCCCTGAATCAATCTCTCAAAATCCTCCAGAATCTGAGTAATTGTGGCTAGCTCGAAGCGGCGGAAATCGTAATTGATGCCGATGCAGAACTTTAGATCCGGATACACGGCAACAGTCAGGGGATAGTTAGTCTTGTAAAAATTCGGCGCATTGGAGAAAATCGTCGAGTTCGAGACTTCTAGATCGCCTTCCCATTTTTCCAAGAGTGAATCCACTGGCGCGTTTTCATACACCAAGATACTCTCGAACAAAGGACTGCTTCGCGGCACTTGGCTCCACCCTTGAATATCAACTAGCGGACTCCACTCGTACTGGCGCATTTCCAGTAATTGTTCTTGAAGCTGCCTCAGCCAAACTAGCAGAGATTTTTCAGAAGCTACCTCGATCCATACGGGCAAGCTGTTAACAAATAGCCCAATTAGCGGCTCGTCTTGTAGTAATTCTAGTGGGCGTCCCGCCACTGTACATCCGTAGACTACTTTGCGATCGCCACTGTAGTAACTGAGCAGCATCGCCCACGCTCCCTGAAAGATCGTACTCAATGTAAGCTGGTGCTGCCGCGAAAAAGATTGCAGCGCTGCTGTAGTTTCTGGCGATAAATAGATTCTCTGTTCGTCGTATTTTTCCTCGGAATTGAAGGCGCTGCTAGCATCTAGATTGGTGAGGGAAGTAGGCGATCGCAATTCTCCGAGCGCTTGCCTCCAGTACGTCTGAGCTTTTGCTACGTCTTGTTTTTGCAACCATTCGATGTAGTCTCGGTAGGGAATGCTGGGCCCTAAATCTACCTTTTTCCCATCACAAATTGCCTCGTAAATTTGAAGCACTTCCGCGAGGATCGTGGGGATTGACCAGCCATCCATCACAATAAAATGTCTGCTCCAAATAAATTGGTAACAGTTGTCAGCGAGGTGAAACAAAGTCAGGCGCATCAAACACTCTTGGGAAAGGTCGAACCCTAAGGCGCGATCGTTCTCCAGAAAAGTATTTAATTGCTCCTCCTGTTCCCCAGGATTTAGCCCCCGCCAGTCGCGTTGCTCTAAGGGAACTGTTACTTGCTGATATACAACTTGTAATGGTTTGTTGATATCTTCCCAGAAAAAGCCAGTCCGCAAACTCGCGTGTCGGTTCGCTACTTGCTGCCAAGCGCTAGAGAAAGCATCAACGTTGAGATTGCCCCGCAACAAAAAGGGCATTTGGAAAAAATACAGTCCCAATTCCGGAGCGAATAAGCTATGAAAGAGAATGCCTTTTTGAATCGGTGAAAGTTCGTAAATATCCTCAATGTTTTCTAGTTTCATGAATTTTTACCTGCGTTGGTTGATTTTCGTTAAGAAGCGATCGAGGTCTTTTTGACTCAAATTTGCTTTTGGGAAGTCAGAAGGGGTGTAGGTTCCTGCTTCCGCAGCCTGACAGTGGGCAGCAAGCGATCGCAAATTATCCACAAAATCTTTAGCTAGTTTTTCGATGGTGGTTCGTCGGTAGGCTGCTTCGCTATACCTCCACTCTAGTTGCAGCCTATTTTCTCGCACGCCGGAGTCAATTGCGATCGGATAGCGCCGATTTCCTAGCAGGCTGCTGCGAGCACTTTCTACTAGCTCAAACGCAAAAGATTCAGGCAAAATCGGATCGAATTGCTCGCGGTAGTTAAATCTAACCTGCGATCGCTCCAAAGCTTGCAGGTGCGCCGCTACTTCTGCGTCATCGCCTAAATAGCTCAGTACCCCGTAGCCAGCGCCTCGATTGGGTACGCCCCGCACCTGCTCTTTAATCGCCTTCAAAGCTTCCCCGGGCCCAGAAATTCCCTTCAAAATAAGCTGCACCGGGAAAATCGCCGCAAAGCAGCCAATAGTGCGCGACAAATCGATATCTTTGGCAAAAATTTCTCGCCCCGAAGCCTCCAAATCCACCAGCAAGGAATCCGCTTTCGTCCATTGATTAAAAGTTTGCACCAATGCAGTCAGCAATACTTCGCTCGTTTGGGTTCCATAAGCTGCGGGAACTTTTTGCAGTAAAGTGCGAGTTTCTTCAACATCGAGCGAAACTAATAGAGCGTTTTCCAGATCGTTGCTTGGAGAATCAACGGGCACTTTCGAGACTTCTTGACGCGCAGCGAGCCAGTAATCTCGCTCTTGCTGAATTTGTGGCGATTTGGCGTACTCTTGCAGAAATTCTGACCACCGTTTAAAAGTTGCTGTTGTGGGCGGTAATTCTACGGATTGACCCTGACTGATCTGCGCGATCGCCGCTGAAAGTTCCTCTAGCAAAATTTTCCAGGAAACGCTATCTGCCGCCAGTTCGTGAATCGTTAATAGCAGGCTAGTGGGCCGATCGTTTCCCTGGTTAAACAAAGCCACTCGCCAGAGAATTCCCTCGGCTGGATTCAAACTTTCTTTCAGCTCGGCCGCAGCGGTTTCTAAAGCCGTTTCTCGTTCGCTAACTGGCAACGCCGATAAATCGATGTATGAGAAAGGTTCGGTTTTAATTTCATCTAAACTACCATACATTTGCTGCCAGCCCGATTCTGTATGGAGAAATCGCAGGCGAAGAATGTCGTGGCGATCGAGCAATTTTTGCACCGCTTGCTGCCATAGTTCAGGAGCGATTGCCGAGTCGGTTTTAAATAAAAAGCTCTGGCATTTGCCGGAATTTTTTTCTTCTAAAAATTCCTGCTGTATGGGGAGAATACGCAGCAGTTTTTCCGCCGTCTCAATTGTGCCTGCAACGGCTGCAAGCTCCGCCACAGTGGGACACTCAAACAGTTGTTTGGGCGTTACGCGCAAGCCGGATTGATTGATTTTGGCGACGATGCGAATGCTTGATATCGAATCTCCGCCTAACTCGAAAAAGTTATCATAAATTCCTACTTTTTCGACCTCTAGCATTTGCCCCCAAATCTGGGCGATAGTTTCCTCGGCAGGCGTGCGAGGTTCTGCGAAAGTTCCTTCTAATTTCGCTCTGGCACTGTCGGGTTCTGGGAGCGATCGCCTGTCTACCTTTCCGTTAGGAGTTAAAGGCAAACTTTTGAGCGTTACAAAAGCCCAAGGCACCATGTACTCAGGCAATTTTGCCGCTAAAAAACGGCGAAGTTCGCTGCTGCTTGGTGCTTGTTTCTGATTAGAAACAAAATAAGCCACGAGGCGCTTTTCACCAGGCGCATCTTCCCGCGCCACCGCTACAGCCTGCGCGATATCTGGATGCTGCCCTAACGCTGCTTCAATTTCTCCCAATTCTATGCGGAAGCCCCGGATTTTTACTTGACTGTCAATTCGCCCGATGAATTCGATGTTTCCGTCTGGCAAATAACGAGCCAAATCCCCAGTTTTGTACAGCCGCGCTTCCGGCGCACCGAATGGGTTCGGAATAAATTTTTCTGCTGTCAATTCGGGGCGGTTGAGATAGCTCCGCGCCAGACTGCTGCCGCCGATGTGCAGTTCCCCAGGCACGCCTACTGGCACTGGCTGCAAATGGGAATCCAGTAGATAAATCTGGGTATTTGCTATAGGTTGGCCGAGTGGAACTGTCTCGGAAATTCCTTTCAATTCCTCGCCATACACTTGATAGGTGAGTACGCCCACCGTCGCTTCTGTTGGCCCGTAGTGATTGAAAATCAGGCAATCTGGATTGATTTTACGAACCTTTTCAATTAGCTCCCAGCTTGCAGCTTCACCGCCTAAAATTAGCCGTCTTCGTGGCAAAATAGAGTCGGCGACAGAAGAAGTTAAAAGAGCAGCAAGGTGCGAGGGAACAATCTTGAGGCAATCGATAGAATGGCGGCGGAAATATTCACCCAGCGCTTCTGGATCGGTTGCGCGCTCCTGGGATACTATATGCAGGCATCCACCGGAACAAAGTGCCGGGAAAATCGCTGTATTGCCCAAGTCTGCCGCGAAGGTAGAAACGGTAGCAAAACTGGCACCTGATGGCAAGTTTAATCTTTCCTCAATACTGTGTAGGTAATTGAGGAGTTGCCGGTGTTCGATCGCTACTCCCTTGGGCGTGCCAGTGGAACCGGAAGTATAGATGACGTAAGCTAAATTGTCAGAAGAGGCGCGAGGCGTGTAAGAGGCAGAATTAGTGGGAATGTCTGTATCGATGCAAACAATATTTACCTGAGTTTTCGGCAAGCTTTCAGCCAGTCGCTGTTGCGTTAGCAGCACCTGCACTCGGGCATCTTCTAGCATGAGTGCCTTGCGATCTGCTGGGGTTGCCGGATCTATGGGTAAATACGCGGCTCCTGCTTTGAGAATGCCTAGCATTCCTACAATTATTTCTAAGGAGCGATCGGCGCAAATTCCGACAATTGACTCTGATTCAACTCCCAAGTTTTGCAGGTGATGGGCGAGTTGATTGGCGCGATGGTTGAGTTCTCGATAGTTAATTTGTTGAGTTTCAAAAACTACAGCAATATTATCAGGAGTGCGCTGGGCTTGTTCTTCAAAAAGCTGGTGAACGCATTTGTCTGTCGGGTAATCTTTCTGGGTTTGGTTGAACTCGACGAGAAGCTGGTGACGATCGCGATCGCTGAGTATATTTAATTGACTGATGGGTATTTGTGGATTTTTTAAGGCACTTTCTAACACAGCCTGGAAGTGTTGTGACAAGCGCTTGACATCTTCAGCTTCAAATAAAGCCGAATCGTAGCGAAACTCGGCGATTAAGCAATTGCCTCGTGAAAGGCCCGAAAGTTTAAGTTTGAAGGGCTCTACGCAGGCATCTTGCCGATCGAGGAAAAATGAAACGCCAGACTCGCCATATTTCTCTGGCTTTGTTTCATACTCAAAGCAGATGGGCAAAAAAGCGTTACTTTTATCGGATTCTAGAGTTTCTTCCCAGGTGAAATATTCTTGCCAAGTGTGAATATCTTTGAGATTTAGCTCAACTTGCTGCCAAATTTTTGCAAAACTGAATTCGTCTTGCAAGTCGCATTGTAGTGGTAAATAGGTACTCAACAGCCCCAGCGATCGCTCTAATTCTTCATATTTCCTGGCGTTTCCAGTTACGCCGACGATCGGGTTTGGCTGTCTGGTAAGCCGCGCAATCAGAATCTGCCAGCAAGTCAGCAGAAATGTAGAAATATCGCTTTGGTATTTTTGGGCGATCGCTTCCAGGCTGTTCAACAAATCACCCCGAATTTCCACCCTTTCTACTTGTGGCTGAAATTCCGCTTCTGCATTCTTCTTTTCCCAAGGAAGCGTTAATAAATCCAAAGCTTCAATGTTCAGCTTTCGCCAGTATTCTTGGCCGCTTGCCGTTTCTTCTGATTCGAGTAACTCATTTTGCCACTCAGCAATATCGGCATATTGCATTGACTCATCAGAGAACTCTTCCCTGCACGCGCAGGCTGAGTAGGAAAGACTGAGTTCGTGGGTGAAATTTTTCAGGGTGGCACTATCTGCAATTAAGGCAGAGAAGTTCGCCAGCAATAGGTGCTTGTCTTGGGCGAGAGTGACTAGAGAGATGTGCCAAAGTGGGCCGCGCTCAAAATCAAAAGCAAGCAGACTTAGTTGCTGAAAAAGCGCTTCAATTTTAGATTCTTGTTCTTCGGGAGACAAACCGCTGAGATTGTGTTCCGAGATAGGAACTTCACCAGTGCTGGCGATCGCTTGCAGGGGTAGTGTCATCCCAGGCAAGCAGTGAAAGCTAGTCCGCAGGATTTCGTGCCGATTCATGACATTTTGCAGCGCACTTTTAAGAATCTCTCGATCGAGGTTTCCTGTAATTAAAATTGCACCTCGAACGCGATATATCTGTTTAGGATTATTTTGCTGTAACTCCCACAGGTGCCGTTGCTGTGGAGAAAGTCTAAACCCTTCAATTGTTTCCTTTTGCATATCTACTGTTCCTTTCATGGGTCTAAATGTCTTGACAGCTAAACGGTTCTGCCATCCCGACAACAACTCGACGCGAACCATAGAATGGGGTACGTCCGTGCGCGGCTAGCATATTATCTAGCAGCAAGACATCTCCTTCTTCCCAAAGGAAAACAGTTGTTTCTTGCTGATAGCAGCGACGAATTTCGTCTAATATAAAATCTTCAATGGGCGAGCCATCGCCGTAATAAGCATTGCGGGGTAAATCTTCCTGTTTAAAAGAAGTTAAAAGCTCTTTGCGAACGACGGGTTCGAGATTGGAAATGTGGAAGAGGTGAGCTTGATTAAACCACACCATTTCCTGCGTTTTTGGGTGCTGGGCGATAGCTTGACATATTTGCCGAGTTCTCAAGCGATCGCCACTTTTCCATTCTAACTCAATTCCCGCTTTTTTGCAATACTCTTCTACCTCAATTTTGCTATCAGTATTGAAGACATTTTGCCAGGGTAAATCTACGCCGCCACCGTAATTTCGCACATACATAACCTTTTTTTGGGCAAACTTTTCTCTAATCTTTAAATCCAGGCTTTCAAACACTTTGCGGCTGTTAGCAATCGGGGTTTCTCCTCCCTGTTCAGCTTTCTTGACGCATAAAAAAGCGATTTTTAGTGGCCAATTTAGAGAATAAGCCATTTCATTGTGCAGTGGGATGAATTGCTCGGCAGGATACTCGGTGGAAGTGTAGATATTTCCACTCACCTGACTGCGCGGAGTCGAGCGAAAAGAATATTCCAACAAGTCGCCAGCAATAGTTTGAATAAACTGCTCGAAGCCATTCACCCCACCGACTTCAAAGCCTCTAAAAAGTATTCCTCCGTGCTTCCATAACTGCGTTTCAATTGATGAGCGATTGTTCTGTGCCCAACCCGCAAGATTTAATTTTTCTACTGTTGGCTGAACAACTAGAGGTAGAAGGTTTTCGGGCTGGAGGTAGGCGGTTTTGACTAATTCCTCTGAGGACAGGCTGACGGCTTTGCGCCTAACTGCTCCTAACTTTTGGGAATTGAGATTCTTTGTTTCTGTATTTGTCATAGTTTGTGGTTTTGTGAAAATTTTATGTCTTTTTTCCGAAAAAACCTGAGAGATTGAGCCATCATTTTAAACTTTTCATAGCTTGGCGTTTAGCCATTCTTAATTTTTGAATTCCCGAAATCTGAATTTGTTTTTGCTGCTCGATTTGGTGCTGCCTTTCTGCTTCAGCAAGAATTTCTGCCAAGTCGTCGAGCCTGATATCTGGCTGGGCAACAACTTGGTTGAGAACAGTTTGCCAACCTCTCACAATTCGGGCAACAGTCGTAGCCTCAAATAAGTCTATTTTGTACTCAAATAAGCCTTGGATTCCTTCTGAAATCTCCCAGAGAGTGAGGCTTAAGTCGTGTCTCGACATACCGACATCGAATTCTAGAACGCTCAACGTCAAATCGCCTAATTTCAGGGGTGGCATGGGCGCATTTTGGAGAACAAACCAGACTTGAAAAAGCGGGTTATAGCTGAGATTTCGCTCTGGCTGCAATTCCACAACGAGCTTTTCAAAAGGAACATCGGGGTGAGCGTAAGCTGCTAACGCTACCTCGCGTGTTCGACCGAGTAGTTCGCGGAACGTTGGATTACCAGCAGTATCAATTCGTAGCACTAAAGTATTGACAAAAAATCCAATTAATTCCTCTAATTCAAGGACATTGCGGTTGGCAATAGGAGAACCAATAGCGAGGTTTTCCTGTTTTATTTGGCAGTATAGCAAGGATTGAAATGCTGCCAACAACGTCATAAATAGGGTGACATCTTGTTGCTGGGCGAGCGTTTTCAGCCTTTCAGTTAAAGAAGCAGAAATAACAAAAGATTGCTGCGACCCTCGAAAAGTTTGCACCGGAGAGCGCTGCTTATCTGTTGACAGCACAGCTAAACCGCCTCCCAATTGCTGTTTCCAATAAGCGAGCTGTTTGTCTAATTTCTCTCCCTGGAAATGCTGCCGCTGCCAACTGGCGAAGTCGGCATACTGCACGGAAAGTTCAGGCAGCCCAGAGGGTTTGTCAGTGGAAAAATCTTCATAAAGTGCGGCTACTTCTCGCACCAATACCCCCATAGACCAACCGTCAGAAATAATGTGGTGTATCGTCAGCAGCAACACATATTCTGCCGAACCCAGTTGCAGCAGAGTGGCCCGCAGTAAGGGATCTCGCGTTAAGTTAAAGGGGCGTTGGGCTTCTTCCAGAGTACGCTGCTCAATTTCAGCTTGCTGCTCAGTTTCTGGTAAATGTTGCAAGTTTACCACCGACAAAGCGAAATCCAAGGAAGGAGAAATCAGTTGAACAGGTTCCCCGTCCACTTCTGCAAAAGCAGTGCGTAAAACTTCGTGACGCCTGACAATTTCATTGAGTGTTTGTTGCAGTGCTGACAAATTCAATTGCCCTTGCAAACGCACAGCAGCAGGAAGGTTGTAGGCAGGGTTTTGGGGAGACAATCGATCGAGAAACCACAGCCGTTGCTGGGCAAAAGAAAGGGGAGCAGAATTTTGCTGCGATCGCCTGGGAATGCGCTTAGATTGCTCAGCCTGTACTGCCTCTTTGCCCAATGCTTTGAGGAGGAGCGCTCGCTTCTGGGGCGAGAGGTTTTTTAGTCGTTCTGAACGATTAGTAGACATGATGATTCACCTCCTCGCAGTGGTCGCTGTTTGTGATAGTTAAGGAAAGCTTTGCGGCTATTTTTAGCTGGTCGTTTAAAACAATGTTGATATCTGCTTCAGTGGTAAGGGGGTTGGCAAGGACGACTCGAAAAGCAACAATGGGAATGGTTTTGCCATAACAGGTGTTTTGCAGGGTTGTTCGCGATACGAAGGTGTAACCGGCTCGCCGCTGGGCCTCCTGAAGGCGCTCGTTAAATTGATTAATGAAGTGGTTGTCTGCTTCGGTTAGTTGTTTTTTGGCTGCTTTTTCCCTGAATGTTTCTGGAATATAGCGGTATAAAAGAATATTAATTTCTGGTTCTAGCAGCAATTCAAAGGCTGGATTTTCCCGAATTAAATTGGCTAAGTGCTGCGTTTTATGGATGCCTCCATCTATCAAAAACTCATAGCCTTGATGGCCGATGATATTCAAGGCGGCTTGCAAGTACAAACTCGCACCTGGTCGAGAGCCTTCGAGAGAGCGCTTGCCTAAATCGATGGAGTCTTTTCGCACCGTGTAGGGCGCGTGTTTTTCAATAACTTTGGCGGTTTGGGGATTGCGGAATAAAACCAGACCGATTCCCATTGGCAAATACATTTGTTTGTGTCCATCTATGGTGACGGAATCTGCTAGTTCAATGCCTGCGAATTTGTGCCGGTGACGTTCGGAAAAAAGCACGGGGCCGCCCCAAGCGGCATCGACGTGAAAGTGAGCGTTTGCTTCTTGGGCGATCGCGGCTATTTCTGGAAGCGGATCGATACTTCCCGAATCGGTGCTGCCTCCAATACCGATAATTGCCAGAATGTGCAGATTGCGATCGCGACATTCGGCCACAGTTTGGCGCAGCGCTGCCAAATCCATGCGGTGATTGGAATCGGTGGGGATTTTTAGGAGATTGCGATCGCCAATGCCTAATAAACCGGCAGCCTTTTCAAAAGAATAGTGCATCAAATTGGAGCCGATTATCACCATTCCCTTGTAGCCGTAAAACTCTAAAGCTGCGTACAAGCCTTCTTTTTCAATGCCACTAAAGTTATTTTTTGGCCCTAAAGAAGCGTTGCGAGCGCACCACAAAGCTGTGATATTAGCTAGGGTGCCGCCCGTTGTCATGATACCGAGCGTGCTGTCACTTTTTTGAATGTGCTGGTTATAAAAATCCTCAGAAAAATCGTAAATTAATCGGTGGATCATTGCCAAAGTCTGGCGCTCGCAGGGGCTTAAAACTTTGGCAGTTTCCATCTTGACTAAATTTTGATTCATCGCGGTTAAAAGCTTCGCGATCGGGCGCACAAAATAGGGAAGTGCGCTCGTCATGTGACCGATATATCGGGGAGAAGATGTGTGAATGGAATGGGCAACGAGGGTTTTGGTCAAATCATCGATATAATTGCCAACATCTGTAGGAAGGGCGGGAATTTTGTTTTCCCTAAACTCCTGAATAATTAACTCTAAGTCAATATCTGTACTAGCACTTTTTGCGTACAAAAAGTCTTGAACTAGGGCAGAAATTCGCTCCTCCATTGCTTCTTCTGCCAAAAAGGACTTTTCTGAAGCACTGAATAGCTCCATTAACTTTTCTTCAAGTGGGGTAACAGAAGCTTTTAAGGGCTGCATTACATCTTGAGAATCTTTGGCTTTTACTGTTAGTTTATTCATCCCGCATCAATCCTGTTAAATGGGCTTTTTTCTCTCCTATTCCCACCGAAGCCTTAAGGAGAAAAGGGCTGTTTGTGCTTTTTTTCCAACCCGATGTTTACTCAGTCAGCATCACAGTTAGTGCTGAGTCTCCCTCACTTTTTTCTAAGAGATCGAGCAATTCATCTATCTGGTTAGAATCGGCGTTTGCCAGAATTTCTTCCTCGATTAGTTCAGCTAAATTCTCAATAGTGGGAGCGGCAAAAAAATCGCACATCGCTAACTCTACCCCAAAGCACGATCGCACTCGCGATATTAACTGTGTTGCCATCAGAGAGTGACCGCCGAGGTCAAAAAAGTTTTGGTTAGTTCCTACTTTTTCTAGCCCTAAAAGAGCAGTCCAAATCTCAGCAATTTTTTCCTCTGTGGGCGTTTGTGGATCAGTGAAGGCTGTTTCATCAGAAACGTAATCGCACCTTTGAGATAAGGCGAGGCGGTCAATTTTTCCGTTGGGCGTTAGTGGCAACGCATCTAATAGCACAAAAGCTGAAGGCACCATGTAATCTGGCAGTTTGTGCTTCAAGAATGAACGCAGTTCGGAAATAAGTTCTGGGTGCTGATTTCTGAACCCTGAGTTAGGAACTAGGTAAGCGACTAGGCGTTGACTGCCCGGTTCATTTTCTTGAAGCAAAACAGCAGCGGTGGAGACAGAAGAATGTTGAGAAAGTGCTGCCTCTATTTCTCCGAGTTCGATGCGGAAACCGCGAATTTTTACTTGGCAATCGCCACGACCCAGAAATTCTATATTACCATCCGGCAGGTAACAACCGATATCGCCTGTTTTGAACAAAACTTTTTGATGAGAATTACCGAGAAAATCTAATTTTTCTTGCCCAAACGGGTTAGAAATGAATTTTTCCGAGGTTAAGTCGGGGCGGTTTAAGTAGCCCTGTGCCAATCCATCGCCGCCGACGTAAATCTCGCCGGGAATTCCTATGGGAACGGGTTGCAAATTGCGATCGAGCAGATAAATTTGCGTGTTGGCCATCGGGCGACCGATAGGAACTTTCTCGACACAGTGAGTTGCATCGTACCACGTCACGTCCGCAGCTACTTCAGAAGAGCCATAAAGATTGATTAATACCCGCTGGGGCATCTGCTCTCGAAATTGCTGGCAAAGTTCCATCGGCAGAGTTTCTCCGCTGCAAATCCAATATTTTAATTGAGGCAAACGCCTGTCTAAATCAGGGAAGGAATCTAAGATAGCGCGCAACAAAGAAGGAACCAGCACCAGTCGCGTTACATTTTGCTTTGATAAGGTTTGAAGGAATTGGTTAATATCTTTGACGGCTCGATCGGGAATTATCACAGTTGGCAACCCATGCAGCAAAGGAGCAAAGATTTCCCAAACCGAATCGACAAAATTTAAGGAGGTTTTTTGACAGCAAATATCTTGTTCGATAAAAGGGTAGGGGTTCCAAAAACAGCGATTGACTGTGCCTCGGTGGGTGCCGAGTACGCCTTTGGGAGTGCCAGTCGAGCCGGAAGTGTAGAGGACGTAAGCGAGGTTTTCAGCTTCCACTTTAACAGCGGGGTTGCGATCGCTCTGGCGGGAAATTTCCTGCCATTCGGCGTCGATACAGACGACTTTAGCGCTGTGTTCGGGGAGGGTTTCTAGGAGGTTTTTTTGAGTCAAAAGCACCGGAACTTTTGCATCGGCCAGCATGAAGGAGCGGCGTTCTTGGGGATAAGCAGGATCGAGAGGAACGTAAGCGGCACCGACTTTTAAAATGCCCAAAATGGCCACCAGCATTTCCAGCGATCGCTCTAAGCAAATTCCCACCAAAACTTCGGGTTTTACACCTATAGATTGCAGGTAATGCGCGATTTGGTTGGCTTTGGCATTCAATTCGCGGTAAGTCAATTGTTCATTTTCGCAAATTGCAGCCACTGCATCTGGGGTTCGCTCTGTTTGTGCTGCAAATAATTCGTGAATTGAGGCATTTTTGGGGTAATCCGCTTGGGTGTCGTTCCACTGGACAAGTAATTGCTGGCGTTCGGCGGCGCTCAATAGCGGCAATTCTGACAGTTGCCGCTCAGGATTTGCACTCATTCCCTCCAATAAAGTTTGCAGGTGTCCGAGCATCCGCGCGATCGCAGCATCTTCAAAGCGGTTGCTACTGTAACCAATTTTGAGCGCCAACTCCTCACCCGGCACCACCATCAGCGTTAGAGCATAGTTCGTCTTTTCAAAAGAAAGAACACTTTCTATTTCCAGGTTTTGAACCCGCTTCTGCAAAGAAGACTCTAAGGGATAGTTCTCAAAAACTACCAGCGTGTCAAACAAAGGCAGCCTGCGCGGCACTTCGCTCCACCGCTGCACCTCTACCAAGGGGCTGTATTCGTACTGCCGCGCCTCTATTTGTCGGTCCTGCAACTGCTTGAGCCAAGACAGCAGCGAGTCTTTTGGGCGAATCTTGACGCGCGCGGGCTGGGTGTTGACGAACAGCCCCACCATCGATTCTACTCCCGCCAAGTCTGGTGGACGACCGGAGACAACCGTTCCAAAAATAACGTCTTCCTCGCCGCTGTAGCGGCTCAGAAGCAGCCCCCAGGCTCCTTGTACTAGAGTGTTGAGCGTCAATTGCTGCAGCCGAGCTAACGATCGCAGCGCTGCTGTTGTCGCTACAGACAGCAGGATTTGCTGTTCCCGATCGCTTTCTTCTCCCGCAGCGGACCCAAAATCCCGCTCAATTGGCAGCGGCGTGGGTGCGGTAAAGCCTTGGAGGCGCTGCCGCCAAAACGACTCAGCCTCAGACAAATTCTGCTGCTGTATCCAAACAATGTAGTCGCGATAGGGGCGCGGGCGCGGCAAGGATAATTGCTCGCCGTTGAGTTCGGCTTGGTAAAAATCAAAGACTTCTGTGAGGATGGTGGGGTTAGACCAGCCATCTAGCAGCAGGTGGTGGTGGCTCCAGATGAAATAATAAGTATCTTTTGCCAGTTTGATGAGAGTCATCCGCATCAACGGCGGTTGCCGCATATCGAAACCCCGATCGCGATCGCTTTTGAGAAAGGTTTCTAGGTGCTGTTGCTGTGCTGCGGGCGCGATCTCTTGCCAGTCGCACTCCTCCCAAGGCAGTTGGACTTGCCGGGACACGACTTGAACGGGTTCTTTGAGGCCTTCCCACACGAAGGAAGTACGCAAGATGGGATGTCGATCGGTCACCTGCTGCCACGCCTGCTTGAATGCCTGCGCGTTCGCCAGTTTGCGAAGCGTGCAAGTTAATTGCTCGAAATAAACTCCGGAGTTGGGAGAGTAGATGGTGTGAAAGAGCATCCCCTGCTGCATGGGCGAGAGGGGGTAAAAATCTTCAACGTTGCCTTTGCCCATTTCAAACTTTTCCAATTGCTGAAAGAATGTTTTCTAGGTCGTTTTCCGTCCACTGGCTCCACTTAAATTCTGCAAAGTCAGAGGGAGTGCAGCCGACTGCTTCGGGTTCCTGGGAAGCTCGGGCGATCGCTCGCAGGGCTTCGGCAAACCTTTGCGCTAAATTCTCCACCGTAGAACGTTGGTGGATTTCCTCGCTATAAGTCCAATCCATTCGCAACTGCCCGCCCGCAACAAATCCGTTAATTTCTATCAAATAGCTGCGGTTTCCTTCGGGGCTAAAAGGCTGCCCGACGGATTCCCCAGACAGGGCAAATAAAGATGATTCAGGGAGAACTTGGTCGAACTGTCCGAGGTAATTGAAACTCACCTCTGCTGCAGGGAGCGATTGCAGTTTCTGGGAAATTTCGCCGCCAGCGAGATATCGCAGCAACCCGTAACCCATACCGCGATTCGGGATGGCGCGCAACTGTTCTTTGACAGCCTTTAAGCCATCTGCGGGAGTGGAAGCCTCGCCGATCGACAGCAGTACCGGAAACACGGAAGTAAACCAACCCACAGTCCGCGAAACGTCTGCATCTGGGAAGATATCTTCCCGCCCGTGCCCCTCTAAATCAACCAGCAGCCAGCGTTCTCCGGTCCCCTGGGCAAACGCCCACGCCAGTGCTGCCAGCAGTACGTCGTTAATTTGGGTTCGGTAGACTTTGGGAACTTCGTGCAGCAAGACGTTAGTGTCTTCAGCAGTGATCGCCACCGACACGATGCGCGACTGCGCTACCGCATTGCTTCCCCCAGCGAAATCTACTGGCAGGGGAGAAACCGGCTTTTGTAGGTGTGCCAGCCAGTAATCGAATTCTTGGTGCAACCCTTCTGACTGAGCGTATTCAACCAGTCGCTGTGTCCACTGTTTGAAAGATGTCGTCTTCAGCGGCAGCGAGATTGCAAGACCCCTGCTCAACTGCTCGCAGGCATTCTGCAAGTCTTCGAGCAAAATTCGCCACGATACGCCATCGACAGCTAAGTGGTGGATAACTATTAGCAGGCGCGAAGGTTGCTGCGCCCCCAGATCGAACAGAACAGCGCGCGCGATCGGCCCTTCTGACAGGTTTAAGCTTGCCTGTACTTCATTGGCCTTAGACTCTATAGCACACGTTTGCTCATTTGTCAATAAATTAGATAAATCTAATTTTTCAAACGGCACGGCTCCCCCGGGTTCGGCATTGAACTGCTGCCAGCCTGATTTGCCGGGCGCAAAGCGCAGGCGCAGGGCGTCGTGGTGCGTCAGAAGTTGCGCGAACGCTCGCTCCAGCAGCGCTGCTTCGAGGGGTTGCCGCACTTCTAACATCACGGCTTGATTCCAGTGGTGCCCAAAGGCAAAATTTTCTTCAAAGAACCACTGCTGCACGGGAGTCAGCGGCACCGCGCCCGTCACCAATTTTTGCTCGGCTCGCACAGCCTCGACAGTGCCAGCAGCGGCTGCCAGAAACGCGATCGTCTGGTGCTGGAATAGCAGTTTGGGAGTCAGTTGAATCCCGGCTCGATTGGCTTGGGCGACAATCTGAATGCTGAGAATCGAATCTCCGCCCAACTCGAAAAAGTTGTCGTGTATGCCCACTCGCTCGATTCCGAGTACCTGCGCCCAAATACTCGCGAGTTGCTCCTCGACGCTGCTGGAAGGAGCCGCGAAAGTCTCTTCCAATTCCGATCGCGTCAAGTCGGGCGCTGGCAGCGCAGCCCGATCGAGCTTGCCGTTGGGCGTTAGAGGCAGTTTCGACTGCAGGACGAAGGCAGACGGCACCATATAATCTGGCAAGCGTTCTTGCAGGAACTGGCGCAGCTCGCTAGAAGAGAGTGAGGAATTTTGCTCTCGGGCCTCGGGGACGACGTAAGCGACGAGACGCTTGCGAGCGTTCGCCTCGGACCACACCAAAACCGCACTTTCCCGCACGGCCGGATGCTGGGAGAGTGCCGCCTCAATCTCTGCCAGCTCGATGCGAAACCCGCGGATTTTTACCTGATTGTCAATGCGACCGACATATTCGATGTTGCCATCTGGTCGATAACGAGTTAAGTCTCCAGTTTTGTAGAGGCGCGAACCAGGTTCATTGCTAAAGGGGCTGGGGATAAATTTTTCTGCCGTCAGCTCGGGACGGTTGAGGTATCCCCGTGCCAAACCAGCGCCGCCGATATGCAACTCGCCCGGAATGCCAGTGGGTACAGGCTGCCCGTGACAATCTAGGATGTAGGTTTGGACATTGCCAATAGGACGCCCGATCGGCAACTCCCTCAATGCGGCGTCGGCTGCCGATAATTCGCATATCGTTGCCACCACAGTGGCTTCTGTAGGGCCGTAAGTATTCACCAGACGTACTTGTTGCCCTACACGCTCAATCCAAGTTTTCAATCGTTCGGGAAGCGCTTTTTCTCCGCCAATGATTGTCAAGCGTAATGACGGGGCAAGTACCAAGGTTTCTTGGCTCAATAAGGCTGTCAGTTCGTGCCAGTAGGCTGTCGGCAAACTCAGAACAGTTAAGTTCCAAGCCCTGCACTTTTCCCAAAATACAGCCGCTGAATCCAGCATGGAATCAGTACGCAATACGAGTGTTGCGCCCGAAGTCAGGCAGGGGTAGATTTCTTCGGCACTGGCATCGAAACTAATAGAGGCAAACTGCAAAACGCGATCGCGCTTTTCTATTCCATATTCAGCGATCGCAGCCGCCGTGTAATTGACTAGCGATCGGTGTTCGATTAAAACGCCTTTGGGTTTTCCTGTAGACCCTGATGTGTAGATAACGTAGGCCAGGTTTTCTGGCTTTACGCCGCTGCGAGGGTTTTCTGAGCTGTAAAAAGCAATTTCTTCCCAGCCCGAGTCCAAGCAGACAACACGGGCCGAGTGTGGGGGAAGTTTTTCGAGCAGCTTTTCTTGCGCCAGCAGCACCTGCACTGAAGAGTCTTCTAGCATGAAAGCCAAGCGCTCTTTAGGATAGTTTGGATCGAGCGGGACGTAAGCAGCGCCCGCTTTGAGGACGCCCAACAAGCCGATTACCATCAAGGGCGATCGCTCGACGCAAATCCCCACCAGCGCTTCTGGCTTTACTCCTAGCGAGCGCAGGTGGTGCGCCAACTGGTTTGCTCTCGCGTTCAGTTCCCTATAGCTGAGTTCTTCTCCTTCAAACACTACTGCCACAGCGTCGGGCGATCGCGAGACAGCCTCCTCAAATAACTGATGGATGCACTTATCCGGGGGATACTGGGCAAAAGTGTTATTCCACTCGAGCAATTGCTGCTTTTCGGCTGCTGTCAGCAGGGGCAAGCTGGAGAGGCGCTGCTCTGGATGAGCTGCGATACCTTCCAACAAGGTTTGCAGGTGTCCGAGCATCCGGGTAATGGTGGCGCGATCGAACAAATCCGTGCTGTATTGCACTGAGGCTTGCAGCCTTTCCCCCACTTCTTCTAAATCCAAGCTCAAATCAAACTGCGTCGTATTCGTTTCGAGTTCGAGCAGATTTAAAGTCAATCCGGGCAGCTCCAAGGGCGGCATGGGGTTATTCCGCAACTGGAACATAACCTGAAATACCGGGTTATAACTCAGACTGCGCTCGGGTTGCAGTTCCTCAACCAGTTTCTCAAATGGCAAGTCTTGGTGCGCGTAGGCTCCCAAAGTCACCTCGCGCAAGCGTTGAAGCAATTCTCGAAAAGTAGGATCGCCGGAAACGTCAGTCCGCAACACCAGGGTATTGACGAATACGCCAATGAGTCCTTCAATTTCAGCGCGGTTGCGGTTGGCGATCGGGGAGCCGACTAGCAAGTCTGTCCGCCCTGTATAGCGGTAAAGCAGCGCTTTAAAGGCCGCCAGGAGCGTCATAAACAGGGTAACGTCCTCCCGCTGGCTGAGGTTTTTGAGGGCGGCTGTCAGCTCGAAAGACAGCAATAGCGACTGGGTTGCGCCTTCGGAGGTCTGAATTGGAGGTCGGGGTCGATCGGCTGGCAGTTCCAGCAAGGGAGGCGCTCCCTCCAACTGTTGCTTCCAGTACGCAAGCTGAGTTTGCAGCACTTCGCCGCAGAGCCAGTTGCGCTGCCAGATCGCAAAGTCGGCATACTGCACGGGAAGCTCTGGAAGCTGCGGTTGGTTTCCGGCCCATAAGGCTTCGTAAATTGCCGCCAGTTCCCGCGCCAGCACTCCTATGGACCAGCCATCTGAAACGATGTGGTGCATCGTCAGTAGCAGGACGTATTCTTCTTCGCTAAGCTGTAGCAAAGATGTCCGCAGCAAGGGGCCTCGTTGTAAGTCAAAGGGCTGTTGCGCTTCCTTTG
The DNA here is from genome assembly GCF_036701035.1 of Microcoleus sp. Pol7_B2. Classification (NCBI taxonomy): domain Bacteria; kingdom Bacillati; phylum Cyanobacteriota; class Cyanophyceae; order Oscillatoriales; family Microcoleaceae; genus Microcoleus; species Microcoleus sp. Pol7_B2. The sequence goes on from NZ_JAUBQB010000007.1 coordinate 93,518, forward strand.
CAGATAGCTGGTTTACGGCTGCCTCTCGATCGCTCTGGGGCAGTTCTCGCAGGTCTATTACTGGCAGCCACAGGCGAGAAACAGGGGGAGCAATGACTTGAACGGGCTGTCCCTGAACCTCTGTAAAAGTCGATCGCAAAGCTTCATGCCGGTTGAGGATTTCGTTGAAAGTTTGCTCCAACACGGCGACATTTAATTTGCCTTTGAGCCGGATAGCGCCTGGGAGATTGTAGAAAGATTTTCCAGCCTCGAACTGGTCGAAAAACCACAGCCGTTGCTGGGCGAAAGACAAGGGAATCGAGTCGCCTTCTTTCCTTCTAGGGATTCTGCGATCGCTTGAGGATTCTACCCCCTTTTCTCGCAGCATCACTTCCAGCAATGCGCGTTTTTTTGCAGATAGTTTCAAATAGCTCATTGGGCTTTTGTTTGGTTTGACTCAATTGCTGGGATTAATAACTAGAAAAAGCTGCGATCGTCAATTCTCGATCGGGGAGAGAAGTTTTCTCGGCGAGCATTCGCTCTACTTCTTCATCGGAAAGTTCCGCAAGACTCAGCAGCAATTGAGCGGTATTTTCAACTTTCTCTCGCTGCGCGGGATTTTCCACCAGGGCCGCGGCTTGCTCGGATGCGGTAGGCGACTCGAAGAAAGAGCGCAGGGGGACATCTACCCCGAAGGTGTCGCGCACGGCTGAGATGATTTGCGTTGCTAGTAGGGAGTGCCCTCCTAAATCAATGAAAAAGTTGTCGTGAATGCCGATTTTTTCCACTCCAAGTATTTCAGCCCAGATGCCTGCGAGAACTTTTTCAACCGGGGTATTAGGCGCGACAAAGGTTTTTGGAAGGAAGGCGGCATCCGGTGCGGGCAGAGCTTTGCGGTCTACTTTTCCATTGGCAGATAGCGGCAGCGCCTCCAGCATGACAAATGCAGAGGGCAGCATATATTCGGGCAGCTTTTGGCTCAGAAATTGCCGCAATTCGCAAGTTTCTGGCGCTGCATTTTGTTGGGGAACTACATAGGCTACTAACCGTTTCTGACTGCGTTCTTCCCCGAATGCGGTTACTACACACGATCGCACTGCCGGGTGCTGGTTCAAAGCGGCTTCAATTTCTCCGGCCTCAATGCGGTATCCCCGAATTTTGATGCGGAAGTCTTCTCGCCCTAAAAATTCGATGTTGCCGTCAGGGAGGAAGCGGCCTAAATCTCCGGTTCGGTACAAGCGTTCGCCCGTAACGGGGTGCGTGAGGAAGCTGGCACGAGTTTTTTCTTCATTCCGCCAGTATCCTTTTGTCAGTCCAACTCCGGCACAACACATCTCGCCGGCAACCCAGACTGGACAGTCTTCTAGCCTTTGATTCAAAATGTAATAGCGTGTATTGGCGATCGGCGATCCGTAGGGAATGCTGTTCCAAGAAGAATCAACAGTTTCTACCGGATACCAAATATTCCAAAGGGTAGTTTCCGTTGGCCCGCCGACACTGACAACGCGACATTCTTTGACGATCGCCCTTAACCTCTGGGGCAGCGTTATCGGTATCCAATCTCCGCCGAGAAAGGCCCAGCGCAAGCAATCGGGCAACACTTCAGAACGTCCGCCAGCGTAATCGAGCAGCATTTCCATCATCGGCGGCACCGAGTTCCAAATGGTGACGCGCTCTTTTACCATCAATTGCGCCCAGTGAGCAGGGTCTAGCCGTTGTGCGGCATGGGGAATGACGATCGCTCCCCCGGCTGCTAGGATGCCGAAAATATCGTAAACCGACATATCGTGGTGCAGTGCGGTGAGTGCGATCGCGCGATCGCACTCGGTCACATTAAACACTTGATTGGTCTGAGCGATCGCATTGACTGCACCTCGGTGCGCGATCGCCACGCCTTTCGGCAAGCCAGTTGAGCCGGAAGTATAAATCACATAGGCTAAATCTTCCGGTTGCTGCACCGACTCTAAAGCTTCTGGGCTTTCTGCAGCCAATTCGTCGGTATCGAGACAAATGCGCCACACATTTTCCGGCCATTCCAATCGCTGATTTAACTGAGATTGCGTCAAAACAATCTCAACTTCGCCATTTTCCAGCAAATACCACAGCCGCTCTTTTGGTAGCGCCGCATCTACGGGCAAATAAGCTGCCCCGGATGCGAGAATGCCCAGCACAGCAACGATTTGCTCCCATCCTTTTTCCATGACAACGGCAACCAACTGGTTAGGGCGAGCTCCCAGCTTCCGCAATCGGTGAGCGACTTGATTCGATCGCAGATATAGTTCCTCATAAGTGAGGGTGCGATCGCGTGTAATAATGGCGGGTTCGTGCGATCGCGACGCGATTTTCTCAGCAAACAACTCATGCAGCAATACATCGGGAATCGGTGCTTCGAGGCCGTTAGCGACGGCTTGCGGCTGCAACTGCGCCGTCCCCTGCCAAGCTTCCTCCGAGCTGGCGAGGCGCTGCAACAGGCGGCAGTAGGCATCAAACATATCGTCGATTAGCCCTTGGGGGAAGAGTTCTTCCACCACATCCCAGTTCAAGAATAGAGTGCCGCCAGCTTCGCTGTACTGATTGTCTATCCAAACTTGGGGAGTTTGACCGACGACGTAAACAACCTCTCCGATTTCTGCGATCGCGCCCAGTATGGAAGAATCGCTTTGTCCGGGGTTATTCTGCGGATTAGTCGTGAATACCACTGGCATCGGTGCCGCCGATGTCATCCGGTGCAGTTGCGCCAGTTCTCGCATAACGCGCACGCCGCTGACGTGCTGGTGCTCTAAATCCTGCCAAAGCTGCTGAGTCAGGCGTTTCGCCCGAACTTCAAAACTTTCTCGGCGTGAGTTGTCTACCTCCAGCAAAGTAAACGAGGCAAACTCGCCGATAATGTCGTTGACTTGCGGGTGCAGCGAAAGGCGGTTGAAGCGCGGCACGTTGAGGGTAAACCGAGGGCTTTTGCTCCACAGGCCCAGAACCTCGGCATAAGCAGCCAGCAAAACGCCTGTGGGAGAAAGCGCCGATCGCGCGGCTCTGGCTTTAAGTTTTTTCCACATTTCCGGCTCTAGCTGAGCGCTCCAGCGCTTGAAGCGAGGCTGTGTCAGGGAACTCGGATGCTTGGCTAAGGGAAGTTCGGGCGCTGGCGGCAGAGTGGCGAGGCGATTTTTCCAATACTCTAAAGATTGCTGGAAAAATGGGGAATCTTGGAGCGCGATCGCAGCTAAAACGTAGTCGCGGAATGACAGTTGCAAAGGGGCGAGGGCTGCGTTGGGATTGCGGTAAAACGTCACCAAATCTCGGAAGAGAATTTGATAGCTCCAACCGTCAATGCACAAGGCGTCAATGCTGACGTGCAAGCGGAGGCGACGATCGCCCAGAAGCGAGGCACGAATCTCGAAAAGTGGCCAGCGATCAAGGGGCAACACTTGGTGAGACAGGGATTCGCGAATTGCTTCGAGTTGGGAATTCACTGCCTCTGGGCTTTGTCCCCGCAAATCTAATACAGGAATTGCATAAGCTGGCACTGTTTCTAAAATTTGCTGTTGCCCGTCTGGATGGACGATCGCCCGCAGCATATCGTGGCGTTCCACCAATCGCTGCCACGCGAGGCTAAACCGCTCTAAATCTATATCGTCGCCTTCAATTTCTACATAGCCGTGAATGGCGACATTCCCCATCTCAAAAAAGCTATTTCTCCCGATCCAGTAAGCCTGCTGCATTTCATTTAGCGGAAAGGGTTCCCAGCGATTTTGAGGATCGGGGACGATTTCCGGCAGTTGCACAAGGGCGCGGGGTTCGATCGCCTGCTGCGCTTTAACGATGGCGATGGCTTCTGCCAAACTTTCCACCGTCGGGGATTGAAACAAACTGCGTAGTGGCAAGTCTACCTGGAACGCTTCTCGAACTTTAGCAATCAGTTGCGTTGCTAGCAGGGAATGTCCTCCCAACTCGAAGAAATTGTCGCGAATTCCTATTTGTTTGAGGCCGAGTACATTACTCCAAATTTCAGCGAGTAACTGCTCTTCCCGAGTGCGAGGTGCAGAAGCGGCGTTTAATTCCGATCTTTCTACATCGAGCCCTCTGAGCGATCGGCGATCAATTTTTCCATTAGATGTTAAAGGCAGAGCCTCTAGCAGCACGAAGGCTGAAGGGATCATGTATTGTGGCAGCTTTTCTTTGAGAAAGTCACGCAGTTTGCTAATTAAAGATGGCTGCCCAGTGCTCAATTCAGAGCTAGAAACGATATAAGCCACCAAGCGGTTTTCGCCTGAATTATCCTCCCCAAGCAGCACTACACTTTCCCGCACTGCTGGATGCTGGCTCAGTACCGCTTCAATCTCGCCCAGTTCAATTCGGAAACCGCGAATTTTGACTTGATTGTCGCTGCGGCCTAAAAATTCAATCGTTCCATCTGGCAGGTAGCGGGCAACATCTCCTGTGTTGTACAACCGCGCCTCGATTTCCTGACTGAAGGGATTGGGAATAAACTTTTGGGCAGTTAGTTCGGGTAGGTTCAAATAGCCTCTGGATAAGCCAGCGCCGCCGATATAAAGTTGGCCCAAAACGCCTACAGGAACCGGCTGCAAATTTGCGTCCAGAATGTAGAGCTGGGTGTTTGGAAGAGGGCGACCAATCGGGATCGAACCGCGCTTTGATGCAACGGATTTTATCGGATGGATGGCTGTCCAGACAGTGGCTTCTGTGGGGCCGTAAAAGTTCCAAAGGGGGACGTTCCATTCAAGCAACTCAGAAGCGAGTTCTGCAGGCAAAGCTTCTCCGCCACACATAATTAGGCGCAGGCTGCATTTTGGCTCGCTATCTGCTGTTTTTTGAGCGTCAATCAGTTGGCGAATTGCTGAAGGAGTTTGATTGAGAATGGTAACTCGCTCAGAGCACAGCAATTGGTAAAAAGCGGAGGGCGATTGAGTCACTTCTAGAGGGACGATAACCAGCTTTCCGCCGTGAACAAGCGCTCCCCAAATTTCCCATACGGAGAAGTCGAAAGCGTAAGAATGAAAAACAGTCCAAGCGTCGCGCTGGCTAAAATTAAATACGGGGTAAGTGGCTGCAAAAAGATGAACGGCGCTGCGATGGTTGACTTGAACGCCCTTGGGTTTCCCCGTCGAACCTGACGTATAGATTACATAAGCGAGACAATCGGGTGTTACATCGCTCAAACAATTTTCTTTGCTTTCTCGCGCGATGTTTTCCCAGTCTGAATCAAGGAAAACTGCACTCTGCGCCCGATCGCGAATCTTCTCCTCTAAATGCGACTGCGCCAGCAGCACTTGAACCTTGGCATCCTGCAGCATGAAGCTCAAGCGTTCACTTGAATACGCCGGATCGAGCGGAACATAAGCGCCGCCAGCCTTAATAATTCCCAGCAATCCCACCACCATTTCTAGGGAGCGCTCGACATAAATTCCGACGCGGACTTCAGGTTTTACACCGAGTTTTTGCAGGTAGTGTGCGACTTGATTTGCTCGTTCATTCAGTTCGCGGTAGGTGAGTTTTTGGTCTTCAAATACGACTGCAATGGCATGGGGAGTTCGAGCGACCTGCACTTCAAATAATTGGTGAATGGTGGTATTTTTTGGATAATCGACTTGCGTATTATTCCACTCGATTAGGAGTTGATGCCGTTCGCGATCGCTCAACAATGGCAACTCTGAAATACGCGTGTCGGCATTGGCGATAATTCCTTCGAGCAAAATCTGAAAATGCCCGTGCATCCGCGCGATTGTGCTGGGTTGGAACAGGTTCGTGCTGTACTCCCACGTCGCCGTCAACCCCCGCTCGGTTTCTTCCAAAAATAGCATCAAGTCGAAATTAGCCGTGCCGGTATCAATTTCATGGGAATTTAAGGTCAGCCCCGGCAATTCTATAGTCTGCGTCAAGCCGTTTTGCAAGGCAAACCCCACTTGAAACAGCGGCGAGTAGCTCAAATCTCGCTCTGGCTGCAACTCCTCTACCAGCTTCTCAATCGGTACATCTTGATGCGCGTAAGCGCCTAATGCCACTTCTCGCACGCTCCTTAGCAACTCTCGAAAAGTCTGATTTCCATTTAAGTCAGACCGCAGCACTAAAGTATTGACAAAAAATCCAATTAATGATTCTATCTCGCGGAGATTGCGGCTGGCGATCGGAGAGCCAACTAAAATATCTGTCTGCCCCGTGTAGCGGTAAAGCAGCGTCTTGAAGGCTGCCAGCAACGTCATAAATAGGGTGGCTTTTTCTTGCTGGCCCAATCCGGCCAGGGCCAAGCTCAAATCTTTGGGCAACTCCCAAGTTTGTCTCGCACCCTGGAACGTTTGAACGGCGGGGCGAGGAAAGTCTGTTGGTAAATTTAGAACCGGCAAGCTGCCGCTTAACTGCTGCTTCCAGTAAGCCAGTCGCGTCTCTAATATTTCTCCTTGCAACTGCTGGCGCTGCCATGCGGCAAAGTCGGCGTATTGAATTGGCAGCGGGGAAAGCAAGGGTAAACGATCGCTAGCAAAAGCTTGATAAAATTCTGCCAACTCTTGGAGAAATACGCCCAGGGACCAACCATCAAAAACGATATGATGCACGGTTAGAAGTAAGACGTGCTCTGTTTCGTCGAGGCGCAGCAGTTTGGCGCGCAGCAGAGAGCTTTGCCCCAAGTCAAAGGGATCTCGCGCTTCTGGGGCCGACAGCCTTTGCACCTGGATCTGGCGATCGTCTGGGGAGCGAGCGCTCAAATCTATCAGCGGCAGCGTCCAATCGCCCGCAGCAGCGACAACCTGTATCGGTTGCCCTTCCACAGCGGCAAACGCAGTTCTCAAAACCTCGTGCCGCTCGATAATTTTTTCAATACTTTGCCTGAGTGCTTCTGCATTAAGTTGCCCCGTCACCCGAACCGCACCGCAGAGGTTGTAGAAGGGGTTTCCCGGTTCCAATTGGTCGAAGAACCACAAGCGCTCTTGGGCAAAAGACAGGGGAAGATGGCGCGAGCGAGAAACTGGCTCAATGACGGCTGCTTTGGTATTTCCTGTTAGTTGCTCTAAAATTTGCACTGCCAGTTGAGCAATGCTCCTATCCTCAAACAAATCGGCAACCGATACAGTAACGCCCAAGTCACTCTCTATTTGATTTTTTAACTCAAAAATTCTTAAAGAATCTAGTCCAAAACTACTGAGCGGTCGATCGATAATATTTTGTGTTTTTCCGCTGGCAGTGAAGCGGATTGAAGATTCCTCTTCCATCGCTAATAGCCGACTTTGGCTATTAGCCTGGGAATTCATTGTCCGGCGATTTACCTGCTGCCAAAGGTAAGCCTCAAGCAGCGGCTGCCGTTCTTCTAACTCTGCTTCCAGCAGAATTTCTCGGGTGAGTTGATTGTCGATTTCCACCGAATCAGCTAACTCTAAAACGCTACTCGCGGCCACTTCCAAATTGTCAGCTAGAAAGTCAGTATAGGCGGCGCGACGTTGAATTTTACCGCTGGTCGTTTTGGGAATGCTTCCCGGCTTAATCAGCACTACTCCATAAACTTGCACTTCATATTCTTGAGCAATGCGGGATCGGATGGCGCTGATAATTTCCTCGGCATTATCCGGCGCTTTGCGAGATTGTAATTCTTGTACGATAACGAGCTGTTCTTCGCCTGCGACTTCCACCGAGAATGCCGCGATCGCCCCTTGCCGCAAACTGGGATGGCTGCGCTCTGCTGTTTTTTCTATATCTTGGGGGTAAAGATTGCGACCTCGGATGATAATCAAATCTTTGAGTCGGCCTGTAATAAACAGTTCTCCGTCGCGTAAAAAGCCTAAATCTCCTGTTCGTAAAAAGGGCCCTTCGCTGGTATCTGAAAGATATGCTTGAAAAGTTTTTTCTGTCTCTTCTGGGCGATTCCAATAGCCTCGCGCAACTGTTTCGCCAGTTACCCAAATTTCTCCGACTTCCTGCGGCTGGCATTGCGTCAGAGATTCGGGATTGACGATCGCAACTAGAGTGCCAAATTCAGGGAAACCGCAGCCGACTAAAGTTCTCGCGCCCGCTTCGCCTTCGACAACTTCTACAATGTGATTGTTTTCCAGCGCCCCAGCGTCAACAGGTAAGAAAGTCGGTGTTGTCCCGCTGCGAACCGTGGCAATTTTTAGCGTGGTTTCTGCCATTCCGTAAGCAGGACAAAAGGCATCCGCCTGAAAACCGCAGGGTTCAAAAGCTTTGGTAAATCGCTCTAGGGTTTCTTTGTGGATGGGTTCTGCGCCGTTATAGGCCACGCGCCAACTACTCAAGTCCAGCATTTGTTGGCCATCGCCCAACATTTTGCTTATTTTGCTCGCACACAAGTCGTAAGCAAAATTTGGCCCGCCGCTGTGGGTAGCTTTGTAGCGCGAAATCGCTTCCAACCAGCACATCGGGTTCTGAATAAACGCCGCTGGCGGCATGAAGTAAGAGGGAATTCCCAGATACAAAGGTTTGAGCAATCCGTCAATTAACCCCATGTCGTGAAAGGGGGGAAGCCACGTTACGGCAACGCTTTCGGAATCGTGGTCAAAGCCTCGGTGAATGTATTCGATGTTGTATAAAACGTTGGCGTGGCTCACCATTACGCCTTTGGGGGTGGAGGTTGAGCCGGAAGTGTACTGAAGATAAGCCACTTCGTCGGGATGGATGGGTAGCTGCTGCCACTTTTCGCCGTCATCGGCAAGCGCCTCTGCACTCAGCCAGTGCAGCCCTTTGAGTTCCGGCGCTTGCTCGCATAGCTGCTCTAAATTTTCCAAGTGTCGCGCGGGAGCGATCGCAACTGTTGCTCCTGCGTCTTTGGCGATCACACTAATTTTCGCTAAATTCCGTTTCAGCTTCGGCGGATAGAGGGGAACTGCGATCACTTTGGCGTACAAGCATCCAAAAAAGGCGGCGAGATAGTCCAATCCTGGCGGGAAAAGCAGTAAGGCTCGTTCGCCAGTGACTCCCAATGTCTGAAGTCGCACGGCGTGCGATCGGGCGATCGCGTCTAACTCTCGATAAGTCAAACTGGCGGTTTCAGTTTTTCCGTCTAACAGAAATGTATATTTCTGCTCTGGTTGGTGTAATGCTCTGTTTTGCAGGAGTTCTACTAAAGTACAACTTTCGGTGAGTTGGTTTCCCTTAATGCTTGCGTCACTCATCGATTCTTTTTACCTATAAATCTTGTTTGCAGTACGCCAACCAGTTCCGCCAAATTCTTTCCACATAGACTTTCTGTGGACAGTTGTCGGGCGTTACGAGTCTCCCATCAGCGTGTTTGAGTCTTCAATCCGGGTATTAGCGCTTGTTTTGAGTTTTTTTTGTCGATCGCGCTGTTCGGCAATGGCTCCGGGGCGATTTCAGTCCGAGCCAGCTTTGATATCCGCTTCAGGGGCTTTACGGCTATCGACTTTAAGCATCCTATGCTAGATGATATTTATTGTCAAGAGTCTGGCAGCAAATTTGTTGACTGCTCTGGTTTCCTATATGACAATCTTTTCTAACTCTTGCCATAGCATTTTAGGCGCTCGTTTGTCTAGCCCTTACCGCAACCATAATAGGCAAGTGGTGCACAACTAGCTAGAGGGGTCTAACCCCCTATATTAAAATGCAATTAGTTTTCATTAGTTAACTCTTGACAGATGTAACTGCTGTGTTATCTAATTAAGGCACTTTCTCATTAAGCGTCCAGCAACTACTTCCTTTAACCGAGGAAGGTGCCAACCGTGGGCGATCGTCCAGAGCGCCACCGGACTGAGGCGTTCGCCCTCACGCGCTTCCTGCCAGACAAAGGCGGATAGCGACGGGAGAATCGGATCGAACTGCGCCCGACAACTGGGCCGGATCTTCCGCAGGTCAGTTTCACTCCTGCCCACAAGAGCAGCAACGCTGCCACAAATCATGTTGTGCAAACAACGCAAACCACATATCCGAAGTTCTATCAATTGTTGATTCAAGACTAATGAACATATCGCAGAAATTACTAAGTAGCCTTGGGCTGGCAGGAGTCGTGTCGGCGGTAGTCGCTCAGTCGGCGTGCGCTTCCAACATCGCGCAGGTGACGGGCATTCGCCTCAACCCCACGTCAGAAGGCATTGAAATCATCCTAGACACTGAAGATGGAAGACCCCTGCAAGTGTTCACCACCACCTTTGGCGAAACTTTACAAATTGATGCCATCACCGCTCAACTGCGACTACCGGGGGGAAATGAGTTTCGTCAAGACAAACCGGCTGCCGGAATTGCTTCTGTCACCGTTACTCCTTTAGATAACAACAGCATCCGAATCAAAGTGATTGGTGAGAGAGGCCAACCAGTGGCACGGGTGATTCCTAACGCTGCGGGTCTGATTCTCACCTTACAACCCACCTCGCAGATGACTGCTCGCCCGCCTGCACCGGCTCCTACAACACAGCAGCCGGGGACACCCGCAGCACCCGTGCCACCGACAGGGCAGCAGGTAGAGATACCCGCAGAACCTTTGCCACCTACAGCGCAGCCACCAGGGACGCCTGGAGAACCCTTACCGCCTACAGCGCAGCCGCCAGGAACGCCTGGAGAACCCTTACCGCCTACAGCACAGCCACCAGGAACGCCAGGAGAACCCTTACCGCCGACCGCGCAGCCACCAGGGACACCACAGGCGGGGAGAGACCCGATTGAAATCGTTGTCACTGCAACGCGAACCGCAGAAAGAGTGACGAACGTGCCGCGCTCTATAACGGTGGTAGACTCACAAGAAATTCAGGAGCAGGCAGGGCCATCGAGAAATATCGGGGAAGCTCTGGCAAATGAGGTTCCCGGTTTCGCGGCACCGACTCAAAGTACGGCAACTTATGGACAAACTTTGCGGGGTCGCGATGTTTCCGTTCTGATTGACGGCGTGCCACAAGGTACCAATCTTCAATCTTTTGGCAGAGATTATAGAAACATCGATCCCAGCGCGATCCAACGCATTGAAGTAGTGCGGGGGTCTACAGCAATCTACGGCGCTCAGGCTACAGGTGGCGTGGTTAATATTATTACTCGCCGGCCAACTGAGGAAAGGCTAACTGCTGTTACTGAAGTAGGCGTCAGTAGCGCTTTAACAAACACAGAAGATGCTCTAGGCTTTAACGCTCAGCAGACGATTTCTGGCCGAAGTGGCAATTTCGATATGACGGGCACTGTCTCGCTCTCTAGAAGTGGATCTTTTTACGATGCCAAAGGCGATCGCATTCCCTTTTTTGAACTCGGCGGAGATAGCAGCACCCTCTTCAACGTGATGGGCAAAGTCGGGGTAGATTTGACCAGCGAACAGCGGCTGCAACTAACTGTCAATCACTATCGGGAAACCCAAGATCCCAATGTGATCGGAGACTCTAGCGTTGACGACCAGGAAGGACGGCAAAAAGCCCGCGCCATCCGAACCGGAGATTTTGATATCGACGGGGAAGAACCGGGAAATAAAAGTACACAGCTCAACCTAAGTTACACCAACCAAAACCTTTTTGGCAGCAGCCTTCAAAGTCAAATCTACTATCGAACGAATTCCAATTCAGGCGTTCCTTTAGATTACCGCCCGTTCGAGTTCTATGGTCCGTTTGTCGGCGTTACTCGTTCGCGAGCCGAGAGCGAACAAATAGGAGGTAGACTGGCGATTACCACTCCTTTGTCCCGTGCCGAAAATCTTCGATTAACTTGGGGTTCTGACTATGTTACTGAAGATAGCAAACAGCGTTTCGACTTGTACGACCCGGAGATATTTGACACAAGTGGTCGTCGGGTTTACCGGAAAATTTCCGAGCGTCCTTTCGTCCCTCCTTACACTTACAACAGCCTTGGCCTTTTCGGTCAATTGGAATGGAATATTGACGATATAGTCATTCTAAGTGGCGGGATACGTCACGAACGCATCGGGTTAGAAGTCAATGATTACACCACTTTTAACGATCGCCAGATCCAAGGAGGCGATCGCAAATTTAACGCCACCCTATTTAATACAGGGGCTGTCTATAAAATTAATGACAACTTCAACGTATTTGGCAACTTTGCTCAAGGTTTCTCAGTTCCCGATTTCGGCCGCATCCTCCGCGAACCCCCAGACAATTTTGTCGGAATTGAATCTTCGTTAGAAGTAACTCAACCGCAAAAAGTCAACAGCTACGAAATTGGCATTCGAGGAGCGTGGGAATCCGTGCAAATGTCGCTTGCCGCTTTTTATAATACCTCTGATCTAGGAGTGAATTTTCAACCAGTTGGCAACACCGGTCGACTGGAACTAAAGCGCGCCCCAGAACGCATTTACGGCTTAGAAGGGACTGTGGATTGGCAACCTGCACGAGCATGGTCGCTCGGCGGGACTGCTACTTATATTCAAGGCGAATATGAGGAAAATGGCAGTTCCATCGCCCTCGATAGCGTCCGAATTCCACCGCTCAAGCTAACAGCTTATCTCGAAAACGAAACTTTGCAGGGATGGAACAATCGGTTACAGTTATTGTATTCTGGAAATCGCGATCAAGCCTTCAAAGATGGCTCGGATGGTGGTCCAATTAGCAGCTATCTCACAGTGGATTACGTCAGCACAATTCAACTGGGAAAAGGTCTGCTACAAGTCAAAGTTGAGAATTTATTGAATAATCAATATTTTCCCGTGGTTTCTCAATACTTAGCTGGATTTGGCTCGGACAGCTCTAATTATCCAGGCAGAGGTTTGACTCTCAGTGTTAATTACCGCCTTAACTGGTAATTATTTATCGGCTGGGGATTTCATGCTGATGAGAAAGTTGGGGCTTGCGAGGAAAGCGCTGGCCGCCTAACTGTCGCTATCAGGTGTTGTTCTGGTAATGATAATAAGGGTAACTCTCCCTCTGAGAGACCCAAGTTGCTAGTTACAAATCTACCCCCAAGCTTCGGGGGGCACTCTAAAAGCCCTCCGCAAATTTGGAAAGAATACTCTAAAATTCCCGGAAATTTGGGGGGTTGGGGGCGTCTAATTATAACTAGCAACTTGGGTTAGATAATGAGAACAGTTAACGGCTTTGAGAAAAATTTAGAGATGAAGTTCCGCAAACTCGCATTCAAACTGCACTTGTATTTGGGGTTGGTGGTAGGAATATTTCTAGCAGTAATTGCTTTAACGGGTAGCTTGCTGGTTTTTAGTCCCGAAATCGAGCGGTTCTTCAATCCCCAACTCCTGCAAGTCATTCCTCAAGCCGAACAGATACCGCTGGAAAATGTCCTGCAAATTGTCGAAAAAGCTTATCCGCAAAATCAAGCTCTTAGTATCTTGCTGCCGCGGTCAGCGAAGGAAGTTTGCCAAGTTTGGATGCAGTCAAAAAATGAGGAAATAGTTAGCGTTTATGTCAATCCTTACAGCGGAGAAATTACGGGTACGCGCCTTGGAAAACAAACTTTTACAGGTTTTATTTTGACGTTACACGCCGAATTAGCGGGAGGAGAATTCGGTCATCTTGTTGTCGGTATTTGCGGTCTAGTAATGCTAGGACTAACTTTTACTGGTTTGGTATTGTGGACGGGTTGGCGCAATTTTGGTCGCGGATTTTCTATTAATTGGAAAGCTCAGTGGCAGCGGACTGTATTTGATTTACATAACGTTTCTGGCATTGTATCGGTCGCTTTTCTCATACTCATCTCTGCGACAGGGACAGCGATAATTTTTTACACGCCGGTTGAATCGACTTTGTATTGGCTAACCAATGAAAAGCCACAGCCAGCATTGACTTCTCATCCCCAATCTAGCAGATCGAGGCAAAAGATTGACGAAATATTACAGCAAGTTAATACCGTTTGGACGGAAGCTAAAACCACTTTTATTTCTCTGCCTTTGACACCTGAAGAAACTTTTAAGGTACGGAAAAAATTTCCCAATGAGCCTCACCCAAACGGTATTAGCACCATTTATCTCGACCAATATAGTGGCAAAATATTGCAGGCTGACAGTGTAAATTCAGCTTCTGTAGCCAATCGAATTCTCAACTCGCTTTATCCGTTACATATTGGCAGCTATGGCGGAATTTACTTGCGACTTGTACACGCGATCGCAGGATTAGCAGCGATTGTACTGTTTGTTACGGGCGTACTAATGTGGCGACAGCGGCATTTGGCGAAATTTTACCGCAAGGAGGCGAGACAGCAATATGAAGAATTATCTCCACTGAGCCAGCAATGGCCTTGGTTTTAAGGATAGCGGCGTGCGGTTTGATGCGGGTGTCATTCTCCTGCCTAAAAACCCCGATTCTCTGAATTTGAAATCCTATCAATCGCTTATTTAATGCAAAAATTTATTCAACTCTGGCTCGGACAAACTGCTTCGATGATTGGCAGCGGTATGTCCGCGTTTGCGCTGACTATTTGGATTTGGGAGTCCACCAGTCAAGTGACGGCTTTGGCTTTGTTGATTTTTTTTATTCAATTGCCGCGCATCTTGCTCGCTCCGGTTGCTGGCATTCTCGTCGATCGCTGTAATCGAAAATTTTTGATGGCGAGCGGTGATGCGGTTTCAGCTTTGTTAACGCTCGCTATCCTATTACTTTATATCAGCCAAAACCTGCAACTATGGCATTTATATGTAGCGGGTGCAGTTAACGGAATTTTTGACCAAATTCAGCAGTTAGCTTACTCAGCAGCCATCGCCACAATGATGCCAGAAAAGCATTACAGCCGTGCTAGCAGTTTAAGTTTTCTGGCAAGTTACGGCGCGAGTATTATTGCTCCTACGCTGGCGGGGATTCTCTATTCTGTGATTGGGTTGAGCGGGATTTTTACGATCGACCTGGCAACTTTTACAATAGCGATCGCCACCCTAGTATCTGTCAAAATACCCCAGCCCGCGATCGCCTCCAATCCCCAGCCGACTCGCTTTCACCTATTGCAAGAACTCAGCTTCGGATTCCGCTACATCGTCGAGCGTCCCAGCCTGCTGGCCTTGCTGGTGTCCGTTTCGCTATTCTGGTTTGCTCACGACATCGGCGCGGCCCTCTACTCGCCGATGATTCTGGCACGCACCGGCAACAATGCCAGAACCCTAGGTACTATCCTTTCAGCCGCCGGCGCCGGCGGCGTTCTAGGAGCATCGATCGTCAGTATTTGGGGCGGCCCCAAACGCCGAATCCGGGGCTTTCTGCTCGGCATGGCAGGCGCGGGCTTGAGTAAAATAGTCTTTGCTTTCGGTCAGGCACTTTCCATCTGGATTCCCGCTCAATTTTGTTCGTCTTTCAATTTCCCCATCCTCGGCAGTTCCAACGAAGCAATCTGGCTGGCGAAAGTCGCACCAGAAGTACAGGGGCGTGTTTTTGCTACCAGAGCAGTTATCGTGCAATTGGCGTCAGCGATCGGTTTATTGATCGCAGGGCCACTTGCCGATCGCGTCTTTGAACCCGCCATGCAACCGGGAGGTTTTTTAGCAGCTATTTTTGGCGGAATTATGGGGACAGGTGCCGGTGCTGGCATGGCTTTGTTATACGCTATCTCCGCGCTGGGCTTATTGCTCGTAGCAGTCGGTGGGTATGCTTGCCGACTGCTGCGGGATGCCTAAAGGGGAAATGGATAAAGGTCTTTTAACTTCTTCCTTCTTCCTTCTTCCTTCTTTCTCCTTCCTTCTTCCTTCTGCTATAGTTTCTGGCGCGAACTCAGGTGAGCTTCAATTTCCGATCGCGATCGCCATACAGGCCGCAATTCCTTGCGAGCAAAGAGCTGCAACTGATCGCCTGCGTGGGGCGAACCAGGTTGAGTGGCATTGCCGTAACTGTTTAGCACCATAGCTTTCACCGGATTCGAGAACTCAATGGCGGCCACAAAAGAATCTCCTGCAACCGCTTGAAAGCGATCGTCTTTCCCAGGAGCGAACCATACTGAGCGAAATACACCCAAAGCACCGTCAGCTCCATTTGCAGGCAGATTCCCCACCCCAGGCAATCGGAAGACTTCCCCCCATGCCACATCTAACGCGCCATAAGTTACCTCAACTTTGGTTGCTGTCGCTTCCAGCACCCTCACCGCCTCTGCAGGATTTGCCAACCCGTCTGGCGTTGTTAGCGGCGCATCTTCGCTCCAAGGTTTGGCGAATAACTTATCGTCATCCATCGCTTGTTTCCAAAAGGCAAACAGCACCGCACCGCGACTGTCAGCATCGACTTTGCGATTCCAAGTGGCGAGAACTTCCGCAGCGCGGCGCGCTTGAGCACTGCCTTGCCGTGCGACGGGAATTAAATCATCGAGGAGGCGATCGGCGAGTTCTACCTGAGTGGAATGTTTGTATCGCATCAATTCAGCGAAAGAGATTTTTTCATCTTCTAAGAGCATTTTTGCCGATCGCTGCGATCGCAAGTCCATCGGGCCGCGCGGTGCCATGTAGGCGGGATAATTATCCCGTGCGATCGGGCTGGGAAACGTCGTCGTCCAGGGGGGATCGTTGGTATTTTGCAGCCAACCGCTGGGCGGATCGACAACGCGCGGCAAATCCGCATAGCGATGATTTGTGGTCCACAAAGTCTCTGACGTATTGCCTGGGATCGTGCCTGACCAGTATTTAAAATCTCCATTTTTGCGTATGGGGACTTGACCGTTAAACAAGTGCATGATATGCCCCTGACGATCGGCATACATGACGGTAAACATGGGAATTTCCAAGCGTTTTAAAGCAGCTTCAAATTCAGAAAAATTCTTCGAGCGTGCCATATCCCACCACTGCTGAAGGGCTGCTGGTTTATCGAGTCCGACAACGCGCAGGGCGATCGCTTTGCCCTGTTTTTCTGTGACAATCGGCCCGTGAACAGAACGCCGCACTACTAGAGATTCCGAGCGCAAATTCCCATTCTTTTCTTTGACTTTTAAAACCTTCTCTTCTGTGTCAAATTTTCGGACTTCGCCATCGAAGCGATAGCCATCGTTAGCGAGAGGCAATTCATAGGCATCCCAGCCATCGTGAGTGTTGACAGTATGAGTCCATCCCAAATTGTCATTAAAGGCGATCGTTAATACAGGAAATCCGACGAGAGTCGCTCCGTAAGCGTTAATTTCTGGGGCAATCAGTTGTACTTCGTACCATAAATATAAATCCGACCAAGGAAGGTGAGGATTTGCCAATAGCATGGCATTGCCACTTTGAGAACGGGAAGGAGCGATCGCCCAACCATTAGAGCCTTTGGGGGTATCATTTTCAGCGATATCTTCAAGGTCCTCTGGATCGACTACAAAAGTAAAATTGATGACGCGTTGCGCGTGTGCCAATACATCTGCAGGTTTGAGGGGCAATGCTACCTTTAATTCTTGGGTGAGCGCCTCTGGGTATTCTTTTGCATAGGCATTCATTCCGCCAACAAAAGCATCGAGATAGTTGCGAAAAATGGGTGTTTGTGATTCATACCACGCCTTGGCGCGATTAGGAATTCCCATAGTTTGCACCCAGCGATCGGAGTCCAGATAATCTTCGCCCCAAAATTCCGCAGCTTGCCCGCGAGCTTGCCCGTAAAGACGCAAAATCAGATTACCGTGACTTTGCATCTGCGCCCAACCGAAAGCGTAGAAAAGGCTTTTACTATTCTCTCCGTAAATGTGAGGAATTCCATAGGTATCCCAAAGAATTTGAGTGCCGGTTTGAGGCGCGGCTTGAATCCAATTATTGAGGAGCAAAACTAAAATAAAACTCATCAATAACGAGACAATCTGTCGCCATTGTTTTTTTAGTTGTAGAAACACGGTAAATTAATTTGCTAGGGTTAAACTGATACGCAGCCTTTTCCACAAGCTGCACGAACAAAACGCCGAGGATTTAAAGCTTTTTTCTATAGAACAAGAGAGAAAATTATACCAAATCCTCTGCCCAAAAAGCTAACCTATCTACGTCTATCTGCGTCCATCTGCGGTTAAAAAATAATACCTCTTCGAGAACTCCAGAAAATCCGAAAAAACACTTTATTAAAATCAAATGTGAAAATAAAAGCCCTCCCCTACTGTCACCCAATTGAAAAGCGCTATAAAACGCCGGTGTGCCGGCCCTAAAGCACATTAAGTCATTGGTGAGGAGGGGAGGAAACAAGTAGGGGGAGATAGGTTATAAGCTTATTTTTGAAGCTGCCCTTGTTGCCAATTTCCTTCTACCTTCGTTCCGTCTGCATAGATGTACGAACCTTGACCGTGTTTTTGTCCCTTGAGGAATTCACCTTGATAGCGATCGCCATTGGCGTAAATGCAGGTACCTTTGCCGTTGAACTGACCATCGCTAAATTCGCCTTCGCAGCGATCGCCATTCTTAAAAATGTAAACTCCTTTCCCGCTCATCTTACCCTTGACAAAAGTGCCTTTATAGCTATCTCCATTGGCGAACTCACGGACACCTTCACCACTAAATTCTCCATTGTCAAACGGCCCTTGATAACGTCCCCCTTCTTTAAAAGTAAACAACCCCTGACCTTGAGTGTTGCCCTTGACAAACTCTCCTTCATAGCGGTTGCCGTTCGGATATTCGCGAACCCCTTTACCGTGAAACTGCCCTTCACTAAATTGCCCCTCATAACGGCCTCCTTCCGCAAAGGTATAAATTCCCTGCCCGTGAGGCACATTATTCAGCAACTCTCCTTCGTAGCGGTTCTTATTAGCATATTGACAGACGCCTTTGCCGTTAATTTTTCCTTCTTTAATATCTCCTTCGCATCGAGTGCCGTTACTGAACGTAAAAGCCCCGCGACCGCTGGGAGAACCATTAGTAAAAGAGCCTTCGTAACGAATGCCGTTAGTTGAGGTAAAAGTTCCTGTACCGTCGAACTCACCCTTTTTAAAAGTGCCTTCGTAGCGGTTGCCGTTAGCAAATTCGCGGACACCTTGACCGTTGAATTCACCATCGGCAAATTCTCCTTGGTATCGACCTTCTTCTTTAAAAGTATAGATGCCTTTACCGTGAGGTTTGCCGTTGAGAAATTGGCCTTCGTAGCGATCGCCGTTGGCATATTGACAATTGCCCGGGCCGCTGAGTTTTCCCTCACTCAATTCTCCCTCGCAACGTCCGCCATCGGGTAAAGTAATTACTCCTGCCATTGCGCTGTGAGGGTTGGCAAACAACAAAGCCATTCCCAAGTTGGAACCAAGTAATAGAACGAGTCCAACTCGCTGAAGTTTACTTAATATTGGTGACGACATTCCCAAATTCATAATTCACAAAAAATTCAACTTTTAACTTTGCTATTCCTTGGACATTGCTATAGAATTTCCAGCCAAATTGCTAGAGTCTCAAAAAAATCCCTAGTCAGTGAGCAGGAAGGTAATGGTTATTCTTTCTCCTTGAATGCCACTCTCTGATGGGGCATATTTCCTTTCTTCTACTGTTTTCATCGCTGCGCGATTCAAGTCGTTGTATTTGCTAGGAGTCAAGATCTTGATGTTGACTGTCTTACCGTTGGGGTCAATGTCACAAATGAGTTCCACTTGGCCTTGGCGCCCTTCTTCTCTGGCTGCGCTCGGATAGTTAGGTTTACCGCAGCCACTAATGCAAGTGCCTCCAGGCGTGCCGGGAGCGCGCGAGGGACTCCCCCCTCTTCCTGGATTTGTCGGTTTTTGCCCTGACCCCGAACCGCTTCCAGAGCCTCCGCCTCCACGACCTCCGCCTCCAGAACCTCCGCCTCCAGGGCCTCCGCCTCCAGGGCCTCCGCTTCCAGAGCCTCCGCTTCCAGAGCCTCCGCTTCCAGAGCCTCCGCCTCCAGGGCCTCCGCCTCCAGAGCCTGGTAAGCCAGCCGTCGTCGATCTTCCCAATCGCCCCGAACCATCCCCAAATGGCTCTGAGGAAGGTAGGTCGCCATTTTCGCTGGCGCCAGATGGTGAGTTCGACCCACTTCCTCCAGGGCTTCCACCTCCAGGGCTTCCGCCTCCGGGGCCACCAGAGGCAAGGTTTCCTAAACCTCCGATCGCATTTCCAGAATTGCCACCGCCTCCTGGCCTAGCAGGTGTGACAGGCGACCCGGCCCCGGGCGATCGCTGTATGGGCCCGGAAGAAGGATTTAATGGCTCTGAGGAAGGCTCCCCGCTACCCGCCGAAGCAGATGACGAGAGTGGGTTATTTTTTTCAGGGCTGTCGGAGGAGTTGGGATTTCCAGCATCTTTTGTAAAGTCTGGGAGTCTCCCAGCACTCTTGAGGGGGGAGGCGGTAACGGGTGGTTCGCTTTTTGGAGGATCGGGCGAAGGGGTTTCGGGTTCCTTGGCGATCGGGGTTTTAGGAGTTTCTGGGGAATTAAAATCTTGTTGAGGTGGGGGGGAAGGCTCCAGAGGAGTTGGTGGTGGCGTTACCGCTACGGGTGGCTTCTCTGGAATTGGTGGTGGCGTTACCGCTACGGGTGGCTTCTCTGGAATCGGCGGTGGCGTTACCGCTACGGGTGGCTCCTCTGGAATTGGCGGTGGCGTTACCGCTACGGGTGGCTCTTCTGGAATTGGCGGTGGCGTTACCGCTACGGGTGGCTCCTCTGGAATCGGCGGTGGCGTTACCGCTACGGGTGACTCCTCTGGAATCGGCGGTGGCGTTGCGGCTACGGGTGACTCCTCTGGAATCGGCGGTGGCGTGGCGGCTACGGGTGACTCCTCTGGGGGAGTTGGCTCTGCTGGCGGTTCTGGTTTTAACGTCTCAGGTGGGGGAGATACCTTTTCTGGAATAGTCGGCTCTGGCTGGGTTTCCTCTACTTTGGGCTCATCAAGCACAACAACTTCAATGGGTTCCTCTGCAAATTCAGCAGGTTTGACCAAGTTGAGGCTCAACGGCAGCGCGACACCGTGCAGGAAGGTTGAGGCTAACATACTGATCGCCAGAACTTTTTTGAGAGCTTCTTCTTGTTGTTCTCTTTGCGTCGCCGAAATATTTGAAAAACTCATGCCTTATGAATCTCCTTGATGGATGGGTTGGCAACGTCCTCGCTGGCTCCCCCACATAACCCGAAACAAGCTACCAACTGCGGGTTGAGCTTGCTATCACTTATGAACCTACCCATCCTATAAGAAGACTGTCACCCTGTTCAAGACTCTTGCAATTAATTTTCATTATTTTATTTTGATATAGCGAGTAGACACTACCAATCAGCATTTCCTTTGGGTGCGCCTACGTCGCTCTCGTGGGTGCTGTCAATGTTCTGATTCTGGCAGGGCAAGGTTCCACAATGCCTTAAATACAATACTTTAGCCCGTAATCTACCAATAAATTTCAATACTCTCAAGCTTTTCAGAGAATATTTTATATAACGAAATTAAATTTATAAAATAAATTAAATAAGCAAATGTTATTTTAAATTTTGGATGATGGCTTGACAAACACTGAATTTTGTGGAAACCTAGTTGAGAATCTTTTAAATTATTGAAGATTATTGTCAAGTCCTAACGGAAATCTTTAGCAAGCACTGGTAGAAAAATCGGTCGAGATCGCAGTAGAAGCATTTTGGGTAAAGACGAAGATAGTCACATACAGGTAATGCGTTTGTGCGATCGCGATCGCCCTTGAGTGCAACAATTCGCAGTCTGAATCACTTGTGCCGACTTGACGCAGAAACTCTACCAGCCTTCGATCGGGCTAATTGCAACATTAGGCAGCTTGCGATCACTCAACACAGCTAACGAGAATACAAACTAATGGATAATTTCATTTACATTTTTCGCGCTGGGGGCATTGTTTCTTGGCCGCTGCTTGCCTCGTCAATCGCAGCAGTCGCACTGATTTTAGAGCGTCTTGTCTTTTGGTTTAAAGTGAATCGGCGACAGCGGCGGGTCGTCCGGGAAGTGCTAAGACTTTACAGTCAAAACCCGGATTCCGCCATCAAAAAGTTACAAGTAAACGCTGATTTGCCGTTAGCCAGAATTTTTTTGGAAGCATTAGAATTAGACTCGCCCAACATCGAAGAATTTCGTTTGGTCTTAGAGAGTGCAGCTCAGGCAGAAATCCCCGTTTTGAAGCGATTCAATACAATATTTGACACCATTATCACCCTCTCCCCGCTATTTGGGTTGCTCGGAACAGTTTTGGGCCTAATTACCACCTTTGACTCCCTCAAACTGGGAGATGCTGCAGGCACCAATGCCGCGGGCGTTACCGGGGGGATTAGCGAAGCCCTCGTTTCTACGGCAATGGGGTTAGTGGTGGCAATCTTTACGCTCGTATTTGCTAATATGTTTCGTGGGTTTTACTTACAGCAGATAGCTTTTATGCAGGAAGCCGGAGGTCAGCTAGAGCTATTGTACCGTCACCACTACGAAAAACTACCAAGAGAATCTAACTATGCGCCTACCCGATGAACCTGATAGTATTCCCCAGATCAACATCGTGCCACTGATTGATGTAACCTTCGCCATATTGACGTTTTTCATTGTTTCCTCTTTGTCTTTATCCAAATCCGAGGGTCTACCCGTAAATTTACCGAAAGCATCAACCTCTCAAGTTCAGGACTCGCCTGCTAAAATTACCGTCACGCTTGATGCTCAGGGAAAATTCATGGTTGATAAAAAGTCAGTCAACTTAGACCAGATTGAGAGTACGGTGCGACAAGTCATGGGGTCAAATCCGAGCGCCTTAATTGTGCTGAATGCGGATAAAAGCGTCTATCACGGAAATGTTGTGGAAGTTATGGATCGATTACGCCGAATTAAGGGAGCTAAATTAGGGATTGCTACGGCAAAGTAGAGAGTTCCTATAATTACTAATTTTTAATTTTCCCACACCCTTAAACAGGAATTACCCCGTGAAAATTTACTAAAAAAGCCTGTAAGCCTTATTAAAAGGTAGTCCTGAATAGTCTGTATGATTCAGGACTTTATTTTTTGATAAAGCAGTTAAAAATTAAAGTCCTTACTGTCAACAAACAGCAAGGACTTTAATTATTTATTCCTGAGTTTTAAGGACGAACATCCTTACTACACACGTTAAATACTTGCCATCACTTCACGCGCTGCCGCCAAAGTTCGATCGATATCTTCGTCAGTATGAGCCAAAGAAGTAAATCCCGCCTCAAACTGCGAAGGAGCAAGATAAATTCCGTGCTCCAACATTCCCCGGTGAAAGCGGCTGAACTTCGTCAAATCCGACTTCTTCGCATCCTCGTAATTGTGAACCGGGCCAGCCGCAAAAAACAAGCCAAACATCCCGCTAATTTGCCCGCCCCAAACCGCGTGTCCGGCTTCCTTAGCAATTTTTAGCAATCCGTCAGACAGTTTTTTGGTAATTTTATCCAACTGTTCGTAAGTGCCGGGTTTTTGCAGCAATTCCAAAGTCTTAATCCCAGCAGTCATCGCCAAAGGATTTCCCGATAGCGTACCCGCTTGATACATCGGGCCTGCAGGAGCCACCATCCCCATAATATCCCGCCTTCCCCCGTAAGCTCCCACCGGCAAACCGCCACCGATAACTTTACCCAAAGTAGTCAAATCCGGAGTGACACCGAATCTTTCCTGAGCTCCGCCGTAGGCGATGCGGAAACCTGTCATTACTTCATCAAAAACTAACAAAGCACCGTTATCTTTAGTAATTTCCCGCAAACCTTCGAGAAAACCTGCATCCGGGGTAATAAAACCGGCATTCCCCACGACTGGTTCGAGAATTACCCCTGCTATCTCGCCGGGATTTTCGGCAAATAAAGCTTTGACTGCTTCTAAGTCATTGTAGGGAGCGTTGAGGGTATTGGCAGTAGTGGATTTCGGGACGCCCGGAGAGTCGGGAAGGCCCAGAGTTGCGACGCCAGAACCGGCTTTTACCAAGAACATATCGGCGTGCCCGTGATAGCAGCCTTCAAATTTAATCAGTTTATCGCGTCCGGTGAAAGCTCGCATCAGCCGCAAAACGGCCATACAGGCTTCGGTACCGGAGTTGACAAATCGCACCATTTCAATGCTGGGAACGGCATCGATGACCATTTCGGCGAGTACGTTTTCCAACAGCGATGGTGCGCCGAAACTCGTACCTTTTTCTAAAGATTCGTGCAGGGCTTTGATGACTTCCGGGTGGGCGTGGCCACAGATGGCTGGGCCCCAAGTGCCTACATAGTCAATGTATTGGTTTTCGTCAACATCCCAAATGTAGGCTCCTTTTACCCTGTCAAAGACGATGGGCTGTCCGCCTACGGATTTGAAGGCGCGCACGGGGGAACTGACGCCACCTGGCATCAACTTCTGAGCGGCGGCGAAAATTTCTTCTGATTTGGTCGTTTTCAAGGTTGTGGAAACCAATGTTTTCTCCTTAGTGAACGTCTGTTGTTGGTAGAATAATTTTATAGCCAGTTCAACATAAAGGTTAGGTCGATTCAAGGAAACTATTCTAGTAAATTTTAGGGTAGAAACCAATGAGTAGCAATACTAGCTTGGGTTTTTTAGGCTTTGTCGCACTAGCACCGTGAAGCGAAGCTATCCCATAGGGAATCGCCCTAAAATGTAATTTTTTGTAAAATAGTTCTTGACAATTTAGCCATCACTTGGTTAATCTTCTCTCTTCCTCTGCCTCCTCTGCGTTCTCTGCGGTTAATAAAAAAACAATCTCCGACAGGAAAGCGTTAATCTAGATTACCAAGTTGAAATAAAATTATGTCTACTACTGATTTATCGAGTTTGAGCCGATCGATCCCAATTGAAAAGATTCGTTACGACGATCGCGGTTTAGTGCCTGCGATCGTCCAAGATTATTTGGACGGTACAGTGTTAATGATGGCCTGGATGAATCGGGAGTCGCTGCAAAAAACGCTCTCTACCGGGCAAACTTGGTTCTGGAGTCGATCGCGCGCCGAATTTTGGAACAAAGGGGCGACTTCGGGACACGTTCAAAATGTCAAAGGGCTGCGTTACGACTGCGATAGCGATGCTTTGCTAATCACTGTCGAACAAGTTGGAGATATTGCTTGTCACACAGGAGAAAGAAGTTGTTTTCACCAAGTTGATGGGGAAATTTCACCGCCGCCTGGAGATATGTTATCTCAATTATTTGCGGTAATTTGCGATCGCCGCGACCATCCTAACGAAAGTTCTTATACTTGCAAGTTGTTCGAGGGCGGCGACAACAAGATTCTCAAGAAAATTGGCGAAGAGTCGGCGGAAGTTGTGATGGCTTGCAAAGATGACGACAAAGAGGGGATTGCTGGGGAAGTTGCGGATTTATTTTATCACGCTTTGGTTGCTTTGGCTCACCATCAAGTTGATTTGAGAGAAGTTTACCGCAAATTGGGCGATCGACGAAAATAAATTAGTTAGTTGACGGTTAACTGTTGACTGTTGACTGTTAATGCTAACAACTACAGTCTTGGACGCACGCGGGTTCACAAACCCGGTTTCTCTGAAAAATCGTGGTATCGAACCGAGAGATCTTGAGGCAGAAACCGGGTTTTTTGGTCTTAGTCCTAAACGAACAACTCAAGATTAGATTCTACTTTTCAACATTCGATCGAGCTTTTGCAAAATAAAAATAGCCGCGGCCACACTCAAAGCCAAACCCAACCAAAAATTATCCGCCGCCCATTTACCTCCATCCAAAGCCAAACCGCCCAGCGGCGGCCCGATTAAATAGCCAATCGCCCAACACTGAGAACTCACGGCCAAATACACGCCGCGCAAAGACTCCGGCGCTAAATCCACCACCAAAGCCGAAGCAAAAGGCGTATAAGTAACAGTCGCCACCGACAAAAAGCTCAAGCCTAAAACAGCTAAAAATAGATTGCCAGTTGCAGCTATTCCCGTCAAGCCGATCGCGATAAATCCCATTCCCCACAGTAGCGCCGAAATCATCAAAGCTTTCGGGTGGGAAAATGGTCTCAAAGCTTTAACAACCGGCAGTTGCAAAGCCACAGTTAAAAACGTGCTAAAAGCAAACAAAACGGTAATTGTACCTGTTGAAAAGCCTGTTCTAGTCCCCACCGCGACAAACTTGCTAAAGTACAGCGGCATTGTGGTTTGGATTTGGGAAATATATAATGTGAACAGAGTATTTACTAAAGCATAAACTAGAAGACTTCGATCGCTCAGCGCCACCATCCAACCATTTTCCCGATTTTTTTTGCCTCTATCCCCTGGATTAGCTGGTTTGTAGGTTTCGGCGATCGCGATCGCCACCACGGCAAACAGCACTAAAAATGAGATACCATCAATAATAAAGAGCGATCGATAGTTCCCCGTTACTGCAATCAACAAACCGCCCAAAATAATCCCAACTTGCAAACCCAAATTATCAGCAAGCCGCGTCAAAGCAAAAGCTTCCTGTCGCTGTTCGCCCTCAGTTAAATCCGCCACCATCGTCTCGGTTGGAGGCCAATACAAACCCACGCCCAAACCCATCAGTAAATTGCCCGCAATTAAGCCGGGGAAATCATTAGTCCCCGCCAGTATAAAAGAAGCGGCAGCCGAAATAATTGTCGCCAGCAATAAAGTTCGTCGCCTTCCCCAAAATTTGGAATCGCAAAAAGAACCGCCCAAAATTCTGCCGAATATTCCCGAAACAGAACCGCTACCCAAACCAATCCCAACAGCAGTAGCAGATAAACCCACGTGATCGACAAAAAATATCGGCGCGTAAAATAAAGTAAAACCGGTGCCGCTTTGGGAGAGGAATCTGCCGGCGGCAAGAATCCAGACTTGAGGGGGGAGACGGGGCAACCAAGAGGATAATTGAAATTTAGGCATATACAGTTAAATTAGGAGTTATTTCTGGAGGCAGAAACCTGGTTTTTTATAAAAAATACGTTACGGTGTTTAATCAGAGTCAAAAACAGGTGTCTTTGGTCGCAGTGCATAAGTCCTGTGAGTAATTATTAATTTATTCCGTACTTTTTCCGAATTAGTATTAGTTAACCGAGGTGATGACAAACATAAGTGAGCTTAACAATTCTTGAGGGTATGTTACACAAAAGTTACCATTGATTTAAAAATACTTAACAGAATTTTAGAAAAAAGTTAGTTAAACTCTAGAAAAGGCAGAAGAAAATTTTAGAGGGAATTATATGACAGCTATTACAACATCAAGAGTGGAATCAATCAAACCGCGCTGGCAAGCAATTGTCATGGTGGCCCTAATTTTCTGGCTCAGCGTTAGCCTGATTTTGGATCTAGTAATTATGCCCAGTCTCTACGTATCTGGCATGACGACATCTCCGGAGTTTGCAACGGCCGGCAATTTAATGTTCTGGGGATTCAACCGCGTTGAGTTAATCTGTTCGGGCGTGGTGGCAACGGGTTTGATGGTTTTGAGCAATTTAGTCGGTGACTTCGGCAAGCGCAGCCGCACAGCGATTTTATTATCATTGGTACTTCTGGCGATCGCCCTGATTGACACCTACGGCCTGACACCCCAAATGAGTGCCCTAGGAATCCAGCTAAATCTGTTCGATTCCGCAGCAGAAGTGCCCGCCGGGATGAATCTACTGCACCAAGGCTATTTTGGATTGGAAGCGCTGAAGTTGGCTGTCGCCGGTACGCTGCTGGGCTGGTGCTACCAAAACCAAGTTTAATCGACACAATGCTGAGATGTTGAGTTGAGAAAAAAAACTCAACCAGCAGCGGGGGGCGTGAATTCACGCCCCCCGCTAATTTTTTAAATTTTAACGCGATCGAAAACGAGCCTTGAATTGGAGCCATTCTGTATTCATCGGCGTTAATCTGTGTTTATCTGCCCTCATCTGCGGTTAAAAAAGAGAATATGTTAACCGCAGATGACAATGGATGGACGCTGATTCACGCTGATTAAGAGAATAGAGATCTGAATAATTCCGATGCTAACAGACTTGATATAACTATACTGTCAAGTTTCCTGAACCCGCCCAAAAACGGATACTTGCGAACGACTCCTGTTGTGGAGAGATCAAGATTTTAGACTCTTGTTCAAACTCCCAGATTCATCTGTGGAGTAAATCTCAAATCTCAAATCTCAAATCTCAAATCGACTGAGGGCACGCCCTACTCGGATGCTTCCGGTAAATCTGCTTTTGGCAACAGCAAGCGCAAGCCCATCACCGCAAATCCGATCGCCGCGAGTCCCTTTACCAGTCGTTCCGGCAACACCTCTGCGGTGCTGAAGCCGATCGCCACCCCGATTAAACTCGCCAGCAGCAGCGCCGACGCCGTGCCAAAAAATACAGCCCGCGGCGAGTTACAACTGCTGCCCAAGGCGATCGCAGCTAATTGACTTTTGTCTCCCAATTCTGACAAAAACACTGTAATAAAACTGATTCCCAGAAGTTGCCAGTCCATATTTTTTTCACTTCTTAGTTAGCTGTTGTAGAAATCTACGACTTACCGACAGGCAGACAATTAACCCAGCACTTCCCACAGCAGAACCGCCGAAATTGCCAGCAAAATCACTCCGGCTGCTCTCTCCAAAGTTCTCGGAGCAATCCGACTAGCCAGCCACCTTCCCAGCAACACCCCCAGCAAACTGGTTGCTATCAAAGCCGAACCCGCACCCGCAAAAACGATCCAAGGATTTCGAGATTCAGCCGTCATCAGCAAAATTGCGAGCTGAGTTTTGTCTCCAATTTCAGCTAAAAAAATAGTTGCAAAAGTCGAAGCAAAAATTGCCCAGTGCTTGGGCTTCAGTTTCTTTTGTTCCTGACAAATATCGGGATTTACCGTCACTGAGAGTTCAGCGGGCTCCGGGGTTAAAGCAGCACAAATCTCAGTAACCTCTTTTATTTGTAGTTGTACCTGTTGTGGCAAATCATAATTGAGGTTTACTGAGTCAGAAGCAGACAAGCTTGGCGGAACAGAATCAAGTTTCACGGGCAATGAGTGCTAAAAGCTATTTATTTTTGACTTGTACTTTTGATTCTAACTCTCTCTGTGCCTGCTTTTACCAAACCAGGGTCATCTTTTTCCCCCAATATTTCAGCAACTGATTCCTGAAACGACTCACCGCACCCAAAAAGGGATACAAGCCCCCAGATTTATCTGTCGAGTCAATCTCAAATCTCAAATCTCAAATGGACTGACGGACTTGTTCATGTGCCGTAAGTTCGATCGCCCGCATCTCCCAAACCAGGTACAATAAAGCCCTGTTCGTTGACTATTTCGTCGATCGTTGCCGTGTAAATCATCAAACTCGGGTACTCTGCACTCAGCCTCTTCAAAGCCGGAGGAGCAGCCACCACAGAGATAATCCGAATCAAGCTCGGATCAATTCCCCGCTTCGTCAATTCCTGCATTGTCGCTATAATCGTGCCGCCAGTCGCCAGCATCGGCTCGCTAATTATCACCCGCGTTGCCGGGTTAAACTGCGCCGGCAATTTGTTCAAATAACAAGTCGGTTGTAGCGTCTCCTCATTTCTTGCCATGCCGAGGTGGTAAACCGAAGCCAGCGGTACAACCGTCTGAATTCCTTCGAGCAGTGCCAAACCCGCCCGCAAAATCGGTACCACAACTAACGGAGCTTCCGGGTTGATAAAAGTCGCCGGACATTCGCCCAAAGGGGTCTGCACTGTGGTTTCCACTATCGGCAGCCATTCTCGAATCGCCTCGTAAGCCAGCCACCTTCCCAATTCTGTCATCGCAGAACGAAAAAGCACCGATGGGGTGGCGGCGTCGCGGGCGACAGCCAGCCAGTGTTTAATTAACGGATGCGGGGGAACGTAAACGCGCAGTTGCAGGGACATTAGGAAATTGGGGAGAGTGCTAGGTTTGAGAAATTTTATGCGGTGCGATCAATCTTCTTCGAGGGCTTCCCCAACGGGCGATCGATCGCTCTGTGCAACTTATCACATCCTTGAGGGCGCATACAAGCCAGAGACTGAGTTATAACCCATTCGCCGATCGACCTTCATCAGCTTATTGAAATATTTTTCCAATAGTATTGACATTAATTAGCAACAAGGCTATAGTAATTTTTAGTGTTCTCCTCTCAAAGGATCGGCAGACGGGGGCAGTCGGCAATGGTAGACTGTTCCCGCATTTTTTTGGGAAGCAGGGGCATTGGGCATCGGGCATCGGGCATTGGGGATTGGATATTAGGCATTGGGCATTGCCGAACTTCGGTCTTCCTGACATCCGCTACATCCGCTACATAATCCGTTGCCGAACTTCTTGCTTCGGGAGCGATCGACTGTAAAATCATAGAAATATTAAGATTTTTAACCTAATGTCAGCTCCTACCCAATCCCAGTTATTTTCTCCCAACTCCCGCCCTACACAGCAAGAGTTTGATGTGATTGTCATCGGTTCCGGCATTGGCGGACTCGTGACAGCCACCCAGCTAGCCGCTAAGAAAGCCAAAGTTTTAGTGCTCGAAAGCTATACAATTCCGGGGGGTAGCGCTGGATATTTCGATCGAGAAGGCTACAGATTCGATGTTGGCGCCTCCATGATTTTTGGCTTCGGACAGCGTGGCACCACCAACCTCCTCACCCGCGCCCTGAAAGCAGTCAACGTCACCTTAGAAACGATTCCCGACCCCGTACAGCTTCACTATCACTTACCCAGCGGCTTGGAACTTGAAGTGCCCCAGGCTTATGATAAATACTTGCAAGAATTAACAGATAGGTTCCCTCACGAACGCGAAGGAATCCACAAATTTTACGGCGAATGCTGGAACGTCTTTAACTGCCTCAACGGGATGGAATTGCTATCCCTAGAAGAACCCGGATATCTGGTTCGAGTCTTTTTTCAGAATCCTTTAGCCTGTTTGGGATTAGTAAAATATCTGCCTCAAAATACTGGCGACATTGCGCGGCGCTACATAAAAGACCCTACTTTGCTGAAATTTATCGACATGGAATGCTACTACTGGTCTGTAGTACCTGCGGACTTGACGCCGATGATTAATGCCGGAATGGTATTTTCCGACAGACATTACGGTGGCATCAATTATCCCAAAGGCGGAGTCGGTCAAATTGCCCAAAAATTAGTCGAAGGATTAGAAAAATGCGGCGGGAAAATTCAATACAAAGCTAAGGCGAAAAAAATTATTACAGAAAACGGCCGCGCTGTGGGAGTAGAGCTAGCAACCGGCGAAGTTTACCGGGCAAAGCGGATAGTTTCTAACGCCACGCGGTGGGATACTTTTGAAAAATTGCTGCCAGCAGAAGAGATGCCCGCTAGCGAAAAGAAATGGCAGCAGCGCTATCAAAAAGCCCCCAGTTTCTTGAGTTTGCATTTGGGAGTGGAAGCCAGCGTAATCCCTGCCGGTAGCGCTTGCCACCACATTTTGTTAGAAGATTGGGACAAAATGGAAGCGCCGGAAGGAACAGTTTTGGTGTCAATTCCGACCGTGCTCGACCCGGATTTAGCTCCCGCAGGATATCACATCGTTCACGCTTTTACTTCGAGTTGGATGGAAGAGTGGGAAGGACTTTCACCGCAGGAATATGAGGAGAAAAAGGAAGAGGCCGCAGGGAGAATTATTGAAAGATTAGAAAAGATTTTTCCCGGTTTAGATGCCGGTTTGGATTATATGGAAGTTGGGACGGCGCGCTCTCACCGTCGCTTTTTGGGGCGCGAAGACGGAACTTACGGGCCGATTCCGCGACAGAAGCTAATGGGTTTGCTGGGAATGCCCTTTAATCGAACTTCTATGCCTGGTTTGTATTGTGTGGGTGACAGTACGTTTCCCGGACAGGGTTTAAATGCGGTGGCATTTTCTGGGTTTGCTTGCGCGCACCGAATTGCGGTTGATTTGGGTTTTTAGCGGTAGTAGTAGGGTGCGTCAGATTGTTCGCTTGAAATACGACATAAAATGTGAGGCTCTGGGGCAGCCTACAAAAAGACTAAAAACCCGGTTTCTGGGAAAAACCGGGTTTTAAACTGAAAATTGGCGGTTTTCATTCTTTTACTGAGTTCACTGGTCGTAGCTGCCGCCGACGCCGATTTGGGTATTGTAGATTTTGGCATTAGTGATAGTCATGTCTTCCATTGATGCGCCGGATACGTCAGCGGTGTTAATGATGGCTGCGGTCAGATTTGCCCGATCGAGGTCTGCGTTATTTAAACTGGCGTTAGTCAGGAAAACTTGGGTTAAGTTAGCACTCGTCAAGTTAGCACCCGTCAAGTCAGCACCTTCGAGGTTGGCACTAGATAGGTTTGCTCCTCGTAAATTTGCTTCTCTCAAATCAGCACCAATTAAATGAGCTCCCGTTAAATCTGCTCCCGACAAGTCGCACTTAAAACATTGCCCGGTTGACAATAACTGTTTGACGTGAACGGGATTTTCAGCGCGAGCCGGGGCTGCCAACACTAGGGGAGTAATTAAAAAAGTAGCGGCTAATAGATTGCGTTTCATAATCCCTTTTCCTCACAGACTCTGTATTCAAGTTCTTGTCTTGATATCTACAATCGTACCATGGTTGTTTTCGCAAGTTGCGATCTAATTCACAGCTTAGCTGTGATATGGATTCCCCTTAAAAACCCATACATGGTCTCGACCAGCTCGCAAAACATAATTTCGCAAAACTTAACACTGCCGAACTTAATACAGTGCCTTTTTGTAGTAACCTTTTCTAGGTTAGCCCGGATAGGCAACAGATGTGTCTTTCTGAAGATGGAGATGATTCGCAATGCTATGGATGATTTTAGCTGCGATCTTATCGCAAAAAGCTTACAAAAAATACCTGGTTTTTAGTAAAAGTGTCACGAGACAGAAAATTTAATTTAAAATAAAGATAAGCTTATAACTTTATAGGTAGAGGAAAAGCAGTCACAGGCCTGATCCCCAGCCCAAGCTCGGCTGCATTTTTAACAATAAATTTTAATTAGGTCTCAGCAGCGCCGTAAAAAGCCACCTAGTGCTTGGAAATCAGCACTTTTTTGGAATGTCGCAGAGTCTACGCGATCGCAAAACTCAATTAAATATGCTCAAAAACGATTCCTCCAAGTATCTGCCAACCTTAGCTCAAGTAATAGACCGCTACCCCTTGACAGTTGCGCCCGATACCCCACTAGCAGAAGTAATTACCCTGATGGGCCAACGGCGCGAAAGTTGCTCTCTAAACGCAGCCATTCCACCAACCGATATCTATCAGCAACTAACAGAAATCGCAAATTCCCCCACCTCAAGTGCATTCAGAGACGCGACAGGTATCTGCGTCTTTGTCGTAGAAAAATCACTAGAAAAATTCTCCTCGCCCTGTGCTCCACATTCTCAATTGCAAGGAATCTTTACAGAAAGGGATCTTGTCGATTTGATTGCCTCGGGCAAAAACTTAAAAGGTGTCACCATCGCAGAAGTGATGAGGCAGCCTGCAGCAACTCTGACAAAATCCGAGACTCAAGACATTTTCAGCGCCCTAATTCTGCTGGGGCAACGAAGAATTAAGCATCTGCCAATATTGGATAGTGAAGGTCAACTCTTAGGAGTAATTACGCCAGAAAGCATTCGCCAAGCAATGCTCAAACCGGCAAATATCTTAAAAATGCGCCGCGTGAAAGAAGTAATGACCGCACAAGTCATTCAAGCACCTCGCTCAGCGTCTGTTAGGAGTTTAGCTGAGTTGATGGCGCAGCACCGTGTTAGCTGCGTAGTAATTACCGAATCAACAGAATTATCGATGGATTTACCGTTCCCCATTCCAGTAGGTATCGTCACAGAACGGGATATTGTGGAATTTCAAGCTTTAGATATAGATTTGTCGCAAACGATCGCCCAAACTGTGATGAGTACCCCCTTATTTAGCCTCAAGCAAGAAGACTCGCTGTGGGTAGCTCATCAGGAAATGCACGAGCGTTTAGTCCGCAGGTTGGTAGTAACGGGGGAACAGGGAGAACTCCTGGGAATAGTTACTCAAACCAACATACTGCGCGTACTTGACCCGATGGAAATGTCCGGGGCGATCGATGTTCTGCACGATTCAGTGGCAGAAAGAACTAAGGAATTGGAAAAAGCGATCGCATCCCTCAGCTTGACTAACGCCAGACTAGAAAGCGAAATTGCTACCCGCGTGCGCGCAGAGGCCAGACTCCACCTTTTAGAATCTGCTGTAGTGAACGCTAACGACGCAATCGTGATTATGGATGCGGGAGACAGCGATATCTCCGACCCCACCATCATCTATGCCAACGAAGCTTTTACCCAAATGACGGGCTACCTACCCGAAGAAATCATCGGACAAACCCCCAGTTGCTTGCGCGGCCCCGAAAGCGACCCCACCCAAGTCGATAAAATTCGCCGTACTTTCTCTCGCCGAGAACCCCTACGCCTAGAATTGATTAACTACCGCAAAGACGGTTCAACATATTGGGTGGAACTCAACAGCGTACCGATTGCCGACAACTCCGGGAACGTTACCCACTGGGTGTCGGTGCAGCGAGATATTACCGATCGCAAGCGCATGGAACAAGCATTTTTTGAAGAAAAAGAACTCGCTCAGGTTACTCTACAATCAATCGGCGATGCCGTAATCACTACTGACGCCGACGGCTGCATTTCCACCCTTAATCCAGTTGCCGAACAACTCACGGGTTGGTCTACCTCGGAAGCTAAGGGTTTGCCCCTCGCCAGCGTGCTGAGAATAGTTGACGAAACTACCAGGCGGCCGACTGAAAATATCGCCGAAATTGCTTTGTGCGAAGGTCGGATTGTTGACCAAGGACACAACAGCTTGCTGATTGACCGCAACAACACTGAATTTGCGATCGACCACTGCGTCGCCCCCATCCACGCTAGCAGCGGCGAAATTGTCGGGGCAGTCGTTGTGTTCCGAGATGTGACGCAAGTGCGAACTCAAGCGCGGCAACTCACCTGGCAGGCAACTCATGACCCCCTGACGCAATTAGTCAACCGCCGGGAATTTGAGTACCAGCTAGAGCACGCCCTACACGGCGCTCAAGGTTACGGGCAAGAACACGTGATGCTTTACCTGGATCTCGATCGCTTCAAAATAGTTAACGACACCTGCGGTCATGCTGCAGGCGACGAACTGCTGCGCCAAGTCAGCCAGCTATTTAAAAGCAATATCCGCAAAACCGATATTTTGGCACGTCTGGGTGGCGATGAATTTGCCGTACTCCTGTACCATTGTCCCGTCGAACGAGGATTGAACGTTGCTGAAACGCTCCTGCGAAGCATTCAGGCATTCCGCTTTGCGTGGCAGGACAAAACTTTTTCGATCGGCGTCAGTATCGGTTTGGTAGCAATCAATCCCAAAACAGCCTCGACATCTGCGATTTTGAGCGCGGTCGATATGGCCTGCTACGCTGCTAAAAATAAAGGTCGCAACCGGGTACAGGTTTATCAAGCCGGCGATCAAGAATTAATCAAACAGCATGGCGAAACCGAGTGGGTGGTGCAAATTCATCAAGCTTTAGAAGAGAATCGCTTTTGCTTGTACTCTCAGCCGATCGTACCTTTGCTTTATTCTCCAACCACCGGAACCCACTGCGAAATCCTCCTGCGCCTCCAGTTGGAAACTGGTGAGTTGGTGTCGCCGATGGCGTTTATTCCGGCGGCCGAACGCTACAACTTGATGCACGCGATCGACCGCTGGGTGATTCGCACTTTATTTAGCCAGTTATCTAAAATTTTCACAGCAAATTTATTAGTCCAAAACCCCGGGATAGGCAGCGATAAAATAGTTACCTTCCCTGCTTGCTCTCTTTCTGAGCTGCAATCGTCATTTGGCAAATATCCCAACCTTTATTCCATCAACCTTTCTGGGGACAGCCTCAACGAAGAAAAGTTTATCGAGTTTATTCAGGAACAGTTTTCCATCCATCAAATACCGCCGCAAATAATTTGTTTTGAAATAACCGAAACCGTTGCCATTGGTAATCTCAGTAAGGCCGCTAGCTTGATTTGGCAACTCAAGGAACTAGGCTGCCAGTTTGCCTTGGACGACTTCGGCAGCGGGATGTCTTCCTTTGCTTACCTGAAAAGCTTGCCGGTTGATTATCTCAAAATAGACGGCAATTTTATTAAGCATATTGTCGATAATCCTATTGATGTCGCAATGGTGGAAGCTATTACCAAAATCGCTCACGTCATGGGAATTAAAACTATTGCCGAGTATGTTGAAAATCAAACAATTATGGATAAACTAAATGAACTTGGGGTAGATTATGCTCAAGGTTATCATTTGGGCAAGCCTCAACCTTGTAACTTCACATCTCCTCTTTTAGAGGAATTTTTGGGGGAGTTTCCTGTTAATTCTTTGGCTTTTGAAGCTAAGCTGGCTTGTTGAAGAAGGAAGTTGGGCAACGAGCAAGCAATGGGATTTAACGGATTTAAGGGAGGGATGTTGAGGGAAGAAGGAAAAGAGAAATGTTAATTTCTCATAGGGTTTACTGTTGTTTCGGAATGATTTAACCGCAGAGAACGTAGAGGGCGCTGAGTTTCCCGAAGACAGAGAGGAATAATTCTAATACCAACGAATTTGATATCAGATCAATTCCCTATTCCCATTACCCATTCTCGATTACCCATTACTTTCTACATTAGTTTCCGCCGCTTCAATGTACTGACTGTCTAACAGAAAAGCACCTTTTTCAAAGCGAATTCCCCAATAATTGCCGGGACGCCGATCGATCACAACGCCTTCAGCGCCGATCGCAATTAAATTCGCAGGCCGCAGCATCGGCATCGGTTCGGCAGTTTTGACGTAAGGTGGCATCGCCACAACTCTGACTTTTTGACCGATTGTAAATTCTTTTTCCATGAGTTTTATTTGCTAAAAAAACACAGCGATCAAGGTATTTTGACAAGAAATGTTTCTGTTTTTTTGATTAATTAATTAGGGATGGATAATAAAATGGGTAATTATGAATCATAATCAAGGGAATTACGGCAAAATTAGTGATATTCTAGGCTTCCATCTTCGTTATATTCAAGTTCATGATATTTTCCCCCTAACCCTAAGCCATGAATACATCGTTGGTAGTTTTTGGCTCCCATATCGAAAGGGTTAGTCCTGTTCAATCTTGCCCATTCAGCTATCTTTAGCTGGTTAGTTGCCCCTGAAGCATCGGCTACGGTTTTGACAATCCAATCAAACATTTTTTTCCTCTAAGCTGTCTCTCACTCTACCTCTCTATATTAGCTATATATTCACCTATGGCAATCAAACATTTTTTTCCTCTAAGCTGTCTCTCACCCCTAACTCGGACGATCGCCCGTAACACCCCTGACCGATCGCGCTACAATTGTCAATCGGGATGAAAATGGCTGATTAGGAAATTAGAGGAGTAGGTGTTATGGCTACAAGTCGTCGCATTGAGCGTGTAGCTTCAATGGTTAAACGGGAAGTCAGCCTGATGTTGCTGAATGGAATCAAGGACGACCGGGTAGGTGCCGGTATGGTTAGCGTTACCGATGTAATTGTTTCGGGAGACCTTCAGCATACAAAAATTTTTGTCAGCATCTACGGTACTGATGAGGCGAAGGCTGAAACTATGGAAGGTTTGAAATCTGCTACTAGCTACGTCCGCAACCAGTTGGGCCAACGATTGCAACTGCGCCGAACGCCGGAAGTGATTTTTCTGGAAGACCGTTCTTTGGAACGGGGCGATAAAATGTTGATACTGCTGAATCAGCTTTCTGCCGATCGCAAACCGGAGATTTTAGATCCCGATGAAGAATTCGGTGAGGATGAAAGTCCCGAAACAGATGAGAATTAGTTTGTGAAGCCAGTCAACAGTCAACAGTCAACAGTCAACAGTCAACAATTTCCCATGATTGACAATCTTTCCTTACCAGAACTGGTGGCACAGATGTTCGTGGTGCGCGCTTCTGGCTGCTTGTTCGACCACCAAATTCGCTATCCCGAATGGGAACCAACTGCCAGCAAACTCCGCTATTATCTGGAAAATTTGGGCGTCGGTGGGGTGATTTTGGTCGGGGGAAGTGCTGCGGAGTTGGCACTTCGATCGCACCAATTGCAGTCTTGGGCCAAGTTTCCGCTACTGCTGGCGGCCGATATTGAGGAAGGTGTCGGCCAGCGGTTCGCGGGGGCGACTTGGTTCGGGCCGCCGATGGCAATTGCCGAAGTGGCGCGGCACGATGCAGGTAAAGCCGATCGATATGCTGAACAAATGGGCGCTGTCACTGCGATCGAAGCTAGGGCGATCGGTCTAAATTGGATTCTTGCACCGGTGGTTGATGTTAACAACAATCGCGACAATCCTGTGATTAACGTCCGCGCTTTTGGCGAGACACCGGAAATTGTCGGGAAATTAGCCGCTGCTTTTATTCGCGGCGCAGGTGAGCACCCGGTTTTGACTACAGCTAAGCATTTTCCCGGCCACGGGGACACGGCGGTTGATTCTCACTTGGAATTGCCGGTTTTGCCGCATTCCCCAGCGAGATTGGCCCAGGTTGAGTTGCCTCCTTTTGTTGAGGCGATGGCTGCTGGGGTCGATGCTGTGATGAGTGCTCACTTGCTGATTCCGGCTTGGGATGCGGAGTGTCCTGCTACTCTTTCTCGCAAAATTTTGATCGGGAAGCTGCGAGAAGAGTTGGGATTTGAAGGTTTGATCGTGACGGATGCTTTGGTGATGGGTGCGATCGCCAATAAGTACGGCGCTAATGAAGCTGCTGTTTTGGCTGCTGAGGCTGGTGCTGATGTTTTGCTGATGCCGCTTGACCCGGAAGGGGCGATTCTGGCTGTCTGTGAAGCTGTCACTCAAGGGCGACTTTCAAAATCACAAATCAAGGAATCTGTCAAGCGGATTTGGTCGGCTAAAGCTAAAGTCGGTTTGTTAGTAAAGGAAAAGGAAAAAGCAGTAGATTCAACATCGATCAAGTCGATAGACTTAAGTTTGCTGGCAACTCCTGATGCCAGGGCAACTGCTGCCGATATTTTGCGAGATTCTTTGAAATTTGGCGGCAATCTACCTTTGCAGGTTGCCAAACCCGCAGAAAACCAGCTTTTACGGAATTTGATTGTTGTAGATGATGTTTTGGGGTGTGAGTTTTTGGGCAACCACACTCCGGCGATCGCCCTTCCTGAACAGTTTGGTTACGAATTGCAACTGATTGACGATCGCACAGGGGCGATCGCTGATAATACAGGTGCAGAGCATTTTTCTCCAACACTGCTGCAAATTTTCATTCGCGGCAATTGCTTCCGAGGCAGTGCTGGTTTGACCGAAGCAGCTCAAGATTGGTTTAAGAAATTATTAAAAACGGGAGAACTGCAAGCTGTGTTAATTTACGGCAGTCCCTACGTTTTAGAGCAATTTTTGCCACACTTGCCTCCGAGTATTCCTTATGTATTTTGTTTTGGGCAAATGCCGGCAGCGCAATCTCTCGTTCTTGAAGTGCTATTCGGCATTGACGGAACTGGTAATGCTTGAGTTGCCGGACTCCTAAATATTTCCTTTGCTGCTTGCGGCGTTAGGAGTTAAATTCATCAACCCGGTTTCTCGCCGGAAATGTTGCCTTTGGTGGCAAAGCATCCAGAAACCGGGAATCCGATGCGGGTTCCTAAGTTCTGAATTGAGCTTTCCAGCAGATCCGCTTGCTAGTCGGGAAAATGTGCTGCTTCTCAACATCCTAAGACAGATCCCATCACTTACTGATGATTCCTATAATTTATTTTTATTTACGGCAGTGAATTGTATAGCTGTATACGGACAAAATTTAACTTCCATATTCGTAAGTTTGGACTATATTATTACCAGGGCCATAAAATTTTTTAGTAAAACATTGAGGGCGCATTATGATTCACTCCACTATTCCCCAAATCCAATACTCTTTAGATGTGATCCAAGATGAAGCGCGTCAGCTCGTGCATGAGGGCGTACTCAGCCGCCAACAGCCCATCTATACCCTGTGCCAATTCATTCCGCCCCGGGAATGGGCTTGTGTAGAGTGCGAATTAGAAAAATGCGACTTCTTGCTGCGCGATCGGATAGCCGACCTGATCGGTTCTGAAAAATGGGACAATGACTAAAGTTTGGTTCTGTTAAATTAAGTTGGCAAGTAAACTCCGGCTGTGTTAGAGACTCTTGATTCTTTAATGCTGGGAATTTTCGGCGCGCAAATTTTCCAACTCGGCCCTCAGCGCTGCCATGTGTGCAGTTAATTCTTGAATCTCTAGCTTTACGTTAGGCTGTACAACCGACTCGGGAGGAGCATCAGTCGCTGCATCTGATTGCTTGGGCGAGACAGATTCGCTGTCTGCATTCTCCCGATCGCCCGGTTGAGAAAAAATAGTATCTACAAAATTCCGGGCTTCTCGCTCAGTCATTTCTCCTTTTTCCAGCAGCTCATCGGCTAGCTGGCCAAAATCTGACTTCAGTTTGTCAAGATTTTCTTCTCGCTTCAGAGGATCTTGCAATGTCTCAATTAAAAAGGAAGTTGCACCTAAAGTTAGGTGAAATCCTGTTTGCAGCATTTGAGGCAGGTTGTCGGGATTCATCTAAAAATGCCGCTAGAACGTTTTTCTGAGTTTTTGGTTCGCTAGTTGCTCCCAAGTCGGGGCGCAAAGCCGCTTTTTAGCGCGAAGGTGCTGGCGTTGTGCGTCGCGATCGCCCCGAGTCAGGAAATATCAGCTTTTGGGAGGACGTTTTGCCGTTGTGCCAATACTAATCGTATCATTACTTCGGAAATTAATAAATGTCAAGTGTAAACTTTTGTAACTACGAATCGAGACTTTCCCACTGGAAAGCTCAGTCTATTTGAGATTTGAGATTTGAGATTGAACAGGACTTACGCACTGCGACTAAAAAAACCCGGTGGCTAATTACCCCTGCGTAAGTCCTGTTCAATCCAGTTAAGGATACAGCGCCTCGCCAGTGGAGGGGTCAAATATAAATAGTCGATCGAAGTCAAGCTGTACCGTCAGCCGATCGCCCGATCGCAAGCGAACACTCGCAGGTATTTGTAACTGTACAGTAGTTTCAGCACTCAACAAAGGCAAACTCGCCCGAATTAAAGTTTCTCGCCCCAGAGGTTCCACTACTTTTACCTCTACATCGAGAGGAACTTTTTCTAAAGCCCAAACATCGCTTTTCAAATCATCATCTTCTACTGTTTGTGGCGTAAAGATTTCTATATTTTCTGGACGGATGCCCAAATCAAATCCTTGTCCTTCTCTCGCCTGCAATTTTTTCTGAATCGAGGGCGGACAGACTAAATGTTGATTTCCCACTTGAAAGGATTCGTTAGTATAAATTGCCGGCAAAATGTTCATGGCGGGATTGCCTAAAAATGTGGCAACCATGCGGTTAGCTGGTTTGGCATAAATGCTTTGCGGGTCTCCAATTTGTTGAATTTTACCCCCATTTAAAACTACAATCTTATCAGCTAAAGTCATCGCTTCCACTTGGTCGTGGGTGACGTAAATTGTGGTAATTCCCAGCCGTTGATGCAGTTGTTTGAGTTCTGCTCTAGTGTCATCTCGCAGTTGAGCATCGAGGTTAGAAAGCGGTTCATCTAAAAGAAATACTTTCGGTTCGCGGGCGATCGCCCTTCCGAGTGCTACCCGCTGCTGCTGTCCGCCTGATAGCTGTTTGGGCTTACGCTTGAGGAGGTGGTTGATCGAGAGCGATCGGGCTACTGTTTCGACTCGTTCTTGAATTTTAGTCTGGTCAACATTCCGCATCCGCAATCCAAATGCCAAGTTTTCGGCGACAGTCATGTGCGGATAAAGCGCGTAATTTTGAAACACCATTGCTACATCCCGCTGTCTCGCCGGAATGTTGTTAACTAAATTATCTCCGATGTAAAGATTGCCGGAAGTTGCGGTTTCTAAACCTGCAATTGTCCGCATAATTGTGGATTTACCGCAGCCGGATGGCCCGACTAATACCCAAAATTCCCCGTCCGGGATTTTGAAGCTGATGTTTTCGATCGCGGTGACGTTTTGGTAGCGTCTGGTAATATTTTCTAAGCGAACATTTGCCATTTTGTGACTGTAATTAGTAATTGATAATTAGTGATTTTTACCTTCAGTCTTCAGCCGTCAGAAAACTGTTCCAATTCTAAAACTGTGCGGTCTAATTCTTCAACTAGAGGCGTTAACTCAGCTTGGCGGAATGCTTCTACTAAAGAACGATAATACCAGAGAGAACCATCTTTGCCACCTTTGAAGCGTTCCCAAACAGTATCTCCTAATTGACGGTAATCTTTCAGGATCGATCGAACATTATAAAGTTTATCAGCAGCCGAGACTAATCTGACGGAGCCAGAAGCTGTAGAAATGCGATCGATATAGGCTTGTTTTCGCTGACGCCAAGGGGGTTTCGGCGTCTCGTCACTGTCGGTACAGCCGTCTACAATCGCTGTGACGGTATTCCCAAAGCGGTGGCGGATGGCTTCGCGGGTGGTGGCGCCGCCTTGATCTTCGATCACATCGTGAAGCAAAGCTGCGATCGCCTCATCTTCATTTGCCCCATATTCTAAAGCTATACTAGCCGTGCCCAACAAATGGGCAATGTAGGGAACTCCGGAACCTTTGCGAACTTGGGTAGCGTGCAATTCGGCAGCATAGGTGAGGGCTTCAGAAAAACGGTTGGAGAGAATCATGAAAGTCACCTTTCTGAATTGCTATGATATATAAATTGTCGGGCTAAGTTGAAAAGACCTAATCTACCAATTTCAATCATGTCATCAAATGCGATCGAGAGCGATCGTTTCTACAATTATAATCGTTAATAAGAGGTTTTTAGCATGACAGCTACTATAATTATATCCAAAAAATCCGACCCAAATTTAGAGCCAGAATCACATCCAAAATTAGAAAATATACCCGAAATTCACCCAGAATCTAAGCCCAAAAAAGTCATATCTCTCGATGAGTTTTTAGTCAAGCCTCCGGATAGAATGGAATGGGTTGACGGCAACTTAGTGGAGAAAACAGGAATGACATTCAAGCACGGTGTCGCTCAATCTAAATTATCGAGCCACTGGAGAAATTACAAAAATTCCAGCGGACAGGGAGGAGAAGTTGTTACAGAAGTCCTTTGCCGCACTAACAAACAGGGTCG
Source organism: Microcoleus sp. Pol7_B2 (assembly GCF_036701035.1). NCBI lineage: Bacteria > Bacillati > Cyanobacteriota > Cyanophyceae > Oscillatoriales > Microcoleaceae > Microcoleus > Microcoleus sp. Pol7_B2. Next base: position 136,298 of record NZ_JAUBQB010000007.1, read on the forward strand.
CCGTCCCCATGTTGCTTATATTACTCCTGAACTTCTGCCAGAATCAGGCAATTTTACAGCATTTTCCCAAAGTTTTCCTTTGATAGCGGAAGTTGCTTCCCCCGAAGATAGCGGCGAAGAGTTATTTGCGAAAGCTCAGGAATATTTGGAATCGGGATGTTTAGAAGTTTGGTTGCTCTTTCCTGAAGCGAGATTAGTATTTGTGAATGCGGGGCAACGCTGGCGGTTGCTTAATGCGGATGAAGTGGTTAACACTCAAAGTGTACTTACAGGTTTTAGCGTAGCTGTGAGTGAATTGTTGGCTTAAGGAATGTGTAAAAGGAATTTATTAAAATTATAAAAATAGCTTTTAAAATATTGGAATTTAAGGTGATTAATTTTATGTTAAGACGGGGATTAATGACTATATTGGAGCGAAAAAACCTCATTTAATATACTCTACTGGTAACTTATAACTCTTGATAAATTCGCTCGCGTTCCACTATAACGTTCCGCTTTTTCAAATCAACTCAAAGGCGTTTTTCTGGATTTTAAAGAGGGTGGAACTCAGCTTCATCATAATGGACGGGTCATCAATTTTTGTTAGTCTGTTACACGTTGGATTTTGCCGACTTATGGCGTTTGCTCAGGAACCAAAGCAGCGCTATATCGCTCTTTGGTCACTCTGGGAAGACTATAATCAAGGAAAATCGCTGAGTGAAACCTAGTCCCTGATTATGATAGCGCCGAGGGAGCCATTCCTGTAATTGAAGATGATCCTGATTTCCACTTTTCTTCCGCCTAGACAGACAAAAGAGCGATAGTTTTAATTATTGAGCTGGGTAAAATATTTAAATCTCAACTACAGCACTTCCGGGTGTTATGAGGTACAATAAGAATAGATTAAAAAAAATACACCAATGAAAGCATATTCAGTAGATTTGCGAAAAAAAATAGTAGCAGCCCATGAAGAGCAAAAGCTG
>NZ_JAUBQB010000125.1:0-10633 GCF_036701035.1 Microcoleus sp. Pol7_B2
CCCGTTGCCGTTCTTGATAAACGTTTGCCAGTCTCACAGCGATCACACTTTTTGGCCTGTTTAGTCTAAACTCCAATTCTATACCTTAAATCCCTTAAATCCGTTACCCCCTTACCTCCGTTACATCCATTTGTTGCTTTCCTTCTTCCTTTTTACTTATTTTTTCTTCCTTTATTCTTTAATTTTTTATGATTACTATAGAACATAGCCACTAGGCCGATCGAGATACTGTGACATACTCCACGGGCGAAATCTTATATTATGGTCTAGGATTCCAATAGTCGGATTCAGGATATGTTGGGCTTGCTATAAAGTTTTCGGTAGCAGCAATGCAATTGTGTCAATTCCAGAATCTAACCATAGACAAATGTAGCTGATCGGGAGTCGCTCCTCACCGTCCCAAGCGCTCTATCTCTAAGGAGAATTAGTATTATGAAAGATGGACAAGAAGTACGCCGCGTCTCCACAGCCGTCATTGCCGGTGTTTGCGGGTTGGCTTTACTGGCGGGAGGGGGAATTGCCTGGTGGACCGCGAACCGTTCGCCAACCCCCGCAAATACGCAGTCTTCTGCTCAAACTACCGCTCCGCCACTGTCCCCCAGTCCTGCGGAATCTCCTGCTGTAGTTATCCCCGTACCCCCTCCCAATCCTGCACAAGTGCCGCAGGTTCAGACGCCGCAGGTTCAGACGCCACAGGTTCAGATACCTCAAGCTCAGACGCCGCAGGCTCTAGTCCCAAAGTCGCCGCAGCCAAAGCCTTTGCTGCAGACGGATGTCCAGACAGTGCAAGTCTACTGGGTTAAAGATGCCAGCGGTAAATTTGAAGGAGTTCCTACGAAAGTAGCTGTCAAACAAGCTGACAAGCCTGATGCAGCTTTACAAGCTGCTTTTAACAGTTTGTTGGCCGGGCCGAAGGATGGAACTGTTTCTAGCGAAATTCCTAATGGGACAAAACTCAGGGGTTTGACTGTTAAGAATGACGGAGTTTATGTCGATTTGTCGGCCGAATTTACTTCGGGGGGAGGGAGCAATTCGATGACTGGCCGGTTAGGGCAAGTTATCTATACGGCTACGAGTTTACAACCGAATACCAAGGTTTGGATTTCGGTGGAAGGGAAGCCTTTAGAACTTTTAGGCGGCGAAGGTTTGGAGGTGGCTCAGCCGAGTACCCGCCAAAGTTTTGACAAAAATTTTCCCCTTTAGTAATTATGAGTCATTAGTTACAAGCCATTAGTCATCGGTCTGAAGGCCGATCGTAGGAATTGATAACTGATGACTCATGACTGAGGACTGAGAACTGGCAACTAATTTTCAGAGCTTCGTAGTTAGGCTAAATGCCCGAAAGTGTAGGGCTTGCTGTTCGATCCTGCTGGCAAGCCGATCGCACACCATATTACACAGCTCAAAAATTAACTCGTCCTGCACCTTATAATAAGCTGAAGTTCCTTCACTCCGGCGAGTGAGGATACCAGCTTGGAGCATGAGTTTTAGGTGCTTAGAAACATTGGCTTGACTCGTTTGAGTAGCTTCCACCAATTCTTGCACGCATTTTTCGCCGTCGCGAAGCAAGTTCAAAATTCGTAAACGCATGGGTTCGCTCAAAATACTGAAATACTCAGCAACTTGTTGCACAACCTCTTGCGGGACAGGCTGGGATGACTTCATCAAACTCACCGGAGAGAAGTGATCGGGAAATATTAGCATTTATTCTGTCCATAACAATAAAGTAATCCTTCAATCCGGATTAATTCGCATCAACACTTGACCGTATTCGACAGGTTCGCCATTTTGAACTAAAATTTCCATCACTTGACCGGAGACTTCATCCGCATCGATCTCGTTCATCAGCTTCATCGCTTCGATAATACAGACTGTCTGATTGACCTTGATGCGATCGCCCACATTGACAAAAGGCGGCTCGTCAGGAGCAGCAGCGCGATAAAAGGTTCCTACCATCGGCGAGATAATAGGCACCCATTTCGTATCGACAGAAGCAGGTACGGCAGCAGGTACGGCGACAGGGGCGACGGGTACAGGGGCAGCCAGATCCGCTGCTAAATTTTGGTCAACAGCAGCAGGTGACGCTAATGTGGGGCTAGCAACAGCGGCCAACGCGCTCGGAGCGACAGTCGCCACGGCAGCAGGGAGCGCAGCAGAGGTGCCTGCTGAACTTGCCAGAATGCCTTTGCGTACTGTCAGTTCAATATCCCCACTTTTTAATGTCAGTTCCGAAATGCCAGTTTTGTCTAATACAGTTAGCAGGTCACAAAGCTGGTTTAAGTCTAGTTGCACAGCAGATTCAAGGGTAATTGAGAATTGAAAATTGAAAATTCAGAATCAGGCGAAGCTAGGAGCATCAACGACTTTGGAGGCAAAAGGGAGAGTTTTTAAGCTGTGAGCGATGAGTATTGAATTTGGACTTCTTTAACTCATAACTCAAAACTAAAAACTAAAAACTCCCTTTTCCTTCCTCGTTTCTACTCTCGGCCGAGGTACTTGTCTTCACGAGTATCAATCCGAATCCGTTCTCCAATGGAAATAAATAGAGGCACCATAATCTGAGCGCCAGTGGAGAGGATGGCGGGTTTGCTGCCACCAGTGGCAGTATCTCCTTTGACTCCGGGATCGGTTTGTATCACTTCCAAGACAACAGAGTTGGGCAGTTCCACTTCCATGATTTGGTCGTTCCAGCGCAGGATGCTGACTTCCATACCTTCAGTGAGGTACTTGACACGATCGCCTATTTGCTTAGCACTGAGCCGACTTTCCTCGTAAGTTTCCATATCCATAAAGACGAGCTCGTCGCCCTCTTTATAGGTATGCTGCATCACGCTCTTTTCCAGGTTGGCTTGAGGCATAGTCTCGCCCGCCCGGAAGGTTTGTTCTACTACGTTTCCGGTTTGGACGTTTTTTAATTTTGTCCGCACGAAAGCCGAGCCTTTTCCTGGCTTGACGTGGAGGAATTCGATAACCCGCCACACGCCGTTATTCCATTCAATTGAAACACCTGGTCGAAAGTCGTTACTGGAGATCATATAAATTTTTGCGGGCAATCCCGTCGCCTTGAGGCACGGGGGAACTAAAGTCAGTCGATTTTAGATTTTAGATTTTAGATTTTAGATTTACTCCACAGATGAATTTGGGAGATTGAACCTTGGTCTAAAATTTTAATCTCTCCACGACAGGAGTCTGGGGATTGTATCCGTTTTTGAGCGGGTCAGGTTAAAGCCGCAGTCTAGCTGACGGCATCAAAAAGCAATTGGCATTTTATTTTACCGTTCAAAGGGAGCAAGTGCTGTACGGAAATGTTAATGGCAGGGGGCAAGGGGCTGTTGTTAGTGGGCAACTCCCTCCCGGGCCGAAGGAACAGCCACTTTAGATGGGTAGCAGCTTAGAGGGCGGGCAGCGCTGTGGGAAGATAATAGAGGCAATAAAAGTTAAAGTTATGTTGCATTGGCCTAATTTCTCGATCGATACGTGCAAGCGCTGGGTCAAAACCGTCGCTTTAGCGCTCTTGCTGTTCACTTTCTCCCTGAGTTTCAGTGCAGTCTCCCATGCCAAACGGCCCAGCAGCAGTATGCCTGCTGGGAATGCGATTACGGACGGCCAAGCGCTGCTGCGCTTCGCTTTACCTATTGACAATCAGACCGTACGAGAGTTGCAAATTAGTCTCGAAGACATTGGCAACCACATACGGTCTAAACGTTGGGGGCCCATTAGCAGTGATGTCAGCAAGGCTTCCAGGATTCTCAACCTTCGGGAATCTGACCTTTTAGAAAGTATTCCCGACGCCAAAAAGCCGGAAGCTGAGGCGCTAGTTGCAGGAGTCAAGGAGAAAGTTGCTCAACTGGAAAAGGCTGTTGAGGCTAAAGACAGGGACAAAGTGATTGACTTGAAAGCCACCATCCTAGGTTCGGTAGGCGAAATCGAAGAGTTGATGGTGACAAAGTTTCCGTTTGAAGTGCCTGCCAAGTATGCTAATCTGCCTCAACTGAAAGGGCGGGCTACAGTGGCTGTACAAACTGAAAAAGGGGAAATTACTGTTGTGGTTGACGGCTACAGCGCCCCGGTTACGGCTGGTAATTTTGTGGATTTAGTTGATCGAGGTTTTTATGACGGTTTGCCGTTTATTCGATCCGAAGAATCCTACGTTTTGCAAACCGGAGACCCCGAAGGCAAGGAAGAGGGTTTTATTGACCCAGCTACTGGCAAATACCGGAATGTTCCGCTGGAAGTGCTCGTCAGGGAGGAAAAAGAACCTATTTACGGGATTACTCTAGAAGATGCGGGGCGTTATCGCGACGAACCTGTTTTGCCTTTTTCTGCTTTCGGTACAGTGGCCATGGCACGTACAGAAACTGACCCTGATAGCGCTTCTTCTCAGTTTTTCTTTTTCTTGTTTGAACCTGAACTCACGCCCGCTGGCCTGAATCTGTTGGACGGCCGCTATGCTGTTTTTGGTTACATGATTGAAGGAAAAGAAGTTTTGGAGCAACTGAAGCAGGGAGACAAGATTGTATCTGCTAAGGTAGTGAAAGGAATCGAAAATTTGGTGCGACCTCAAGTTTAATTAATGACGGCGATTGAAATCGCTTTTACACCAAAGTGACGGCGATTGAAATCGCTTTTACACAAACAAAGCCCGCCTGCGCGGGCTCAAAAAATCAATAGTGAGAGGCATTGAAATCTTTTCTAAATAAAGGTAACGGCGATTGAAATCACTTTTACACAGACAAAGCCCGCCGAAATAATGCTGGAAGAAGAGATAATTTTTATAGTTTCGTTATTGAAAGTAGGAATTCAATCGAGAATATGGCTATTTTACAATTTTTATTGGTAATGGGTTTGGGCGGATTCGCAGGCTTGTTGATTGTAAAAAATGTGAATGAAAACAAGCAAAAGCAGCGGTTAGATGAGGCTTTTTATCAGTTGTTGGAAACTCAAAACAGTCAAATTTCGCTGATTCAACTGGCAGCTAATGCTAGGGTTGAGGCTGAAGTTGCTCAGCAGTATTTAACTCGGCAAGTTAAGATTTTTTCGGCGATTTTAGAGGTAGATGATGAAGGGGATACTTTTTATAGGTTTCCGAGGTTGCGCTTGCCGCCGAGTTCGGGTAAAGAATGGTGAAGTGAGAAAGTGCGATCGACTAATTCCCAATTATGAAAGTTAAAGATATCGGTGAACAAGGCCTTTTAAGAATATTGCAAAAATTCTGCCCCGCAGAAATAGTGGGTGATGATTGCGCTGTCATGGCTACAAATCCCAACCAATCTCTGGCTATCACTACAGATATGTTGGTGGATGGAGTGCATTTTAGCGATCGCACTACGGGGCCTTATTACGCAGGATGGCGCGCGGCAGCAGCGAATTTGTCGGATCTTGCCGCTATGGGAGCAACACCTCTGGCGGTGACTGTAGCCCTCGCTGTGGCGGCGGATACGGCTGTGGAGTGGGTTGAAGAGTTTTATCGGGGGATGACGGCTTGCTTGCAAGAGTATGATACGCCGATCGTCGGTGGCGATGTTGTGCGATCGCCCGTGGTGACTGTGGCGATTACTGCTTTTGGGGAGGTTGAGTGCGATCGTACCATTCGTCGGTCAAATGCGCGATCGGGCTGGGCCATTGTCGCTACAGGGGTTCACGGAGCCTCCCGCGCGGGATTAGAATTGTTGTTAAATCCAGAATTCGGGCAAAATCTGGAAAAGGTTGATCGGGCTTCTTTAATTCTCGCTCACCAGCGCCCTAAACCGAGACTCGATGTTTTGCCGGTTGTTTGGGAGATTTTAGATTCTGCGGGTGAGTTTTCCATCGCCGGAATGGACAGTAGCGACGGTTTAGCTGATGCGATTATTCAAATTTGTCGGGCTAGCGGTGTTGGCGCAAAAGTCGATCGCACAAAACTACCAATTCCCGATATTTTCAGCGAAATCGTATCAACCGAAAAATCTTTAGATTGGGCATTATACGGCGGGGAAGACTTCGAGTTAGTGCTGTTTTTGCCGATGGCGAATGCTGAGTTATTGGTGGAAAAAATAGGAAATGGTGCTGCAATTGTGGGAATCGCTACGGATAGCAGCGATATTTGGTTAACTGATAGCAGCGGTATTTATCCTGATGCTATATTAAAGCTCGATCGAGGATTTCAACACTTCTGAATTATCTCGTTTGTCCGCATAGGCGGACTTGGTTTGTATAGACGCGATTTTAAGCGCCTGGTTTTTGCCCGTTACAGATTTTCCGCCAGCGAACCGTTGATTCTGTTATTGTAGGCAGTAGCTAGATTATTTTGGGTTTGCGTCCATTTTTCACTACCGGGTTCGCGATTATTTAAAACTATTTGATAACCATTAATGGCAATTTCAATATTATTCGCTCTATTCCCACTTGGAAAGTCACTAATATGAATACTCAAATTTTCAATAAGACCGATAATTGAGCTAATTGTTTCTGAATTTTCGCCGGCAATTAACTTCTGCGCCACTTGCTGTAAAGTCTCGGCAAAACTGGCATTAAGGAGATGTTGTCGCCCTTCCAGCATGGGGTAAATTACTGCTATATTCCCCTTGCTATCTTGTTCGGCTTGCAATAATTCTAGGAAAAAGTTTGCATACTCTTGGAAATTTTCACTGACCGAGTTATTGCTATCTCCGTCATCGTTCATATCGAGGATTTGCGCTAGATAACGGGCTAGATGTCGAAGGAATTTAGCGCCATTTTCCCCTCCTTGTTCTGCCAAGGTGGAGGCTACTAACTCGCAAGTTTCCAGAAATCCGCGATCGAGTAATTCTGAGTTATCCTGTAATATCTGCGATTCGTCTCCATTGGGGGCATTCAGCAGGGAGTGAATTAATTGCAGATAGGCTTGGGCGCGGTTTTCTTCCATTATGGGGAGTTGTGAATAACACCGGAATAGATTTTATCATGATTGGGGGTGGGTTTTTGGGGTTGTTTGTGATTTTTGATGATTTTGACCGCAGATGTTGGCGGATGTACGCGGATGGACGCTGATAGATACGGTTATCTAGGTTGGCAGTTAATCTTAACGCCTAGATAATGCTACCTTGGGCATTAATCTATCCAAAATTTGCTCGATCGCAATTACTGTCCAATCAATATCAGCTTCTGTGGTTTCTCGCCCTAGAGTTAATCGAATTCCACCAACGGCACCGATTTCGTCATATCCCATTGCTAATAATATCGGACTGGGAGTTAGTTTGCCACTGCTACAAGCGGCACCGGAACTAATGCCAATTCCGGCTAAATTTAACTGTCTCACCATAGTTTTGCCTGTGATTTGCTCTGTGTCTCTCTTTTGGTAAGGGCGACAGGATGGGGAGACGATGCAAAAACTGACGTGGTGGGGCAGTCGGTAATATCGATCGCCCGTTGGTACTAAACTGGGTACGTGGGATAATCGGTCAAAAAGTCGATCGCGCAATGCAATTAACCTCGGCGTTTCCACATCTATTTCCTGCAATGCTAACTCCGCCGCCACCCCAAAACCGACAATTACCGGCAGGGCTTGCGTCCCGGAACGCAGTTTCAATTCTTGGCCGCCACCGCCTAACATTGGCACTAATTCTACTCCCGGACGCACGTAAAGCGCGCCTGCACCTTGCGGCCCGTAAAGTTTGTGACTGGAAAGGGAAAGCAAGTCTACGGGCAGTTTCTGCACGTCAACTTGCAGCTTGCCGGCAACTTGAACTGCATCGGTATGAAACATGATATTGCGATCGCGCGCAATTTGTCCCAAGGCCTCTATTGGTTGCAGCGTCCCAACTTCGCTTTGTCCGTAAATGATTGAAATTAACACTGTATTCGATCGCAGCGACTCTTGCAAATCCAAAGGGTGAATTCGCCCAAATTTATCCACCGGTAGGCGCGTCACTTCCCATCCCAACTGTTCGAGTTGTCGCGCCGGTTCTGCTACTGCTGAGTGCTCTACGCTGGAGATAATAATATGCTGCGGCTTTGTATAAAGACGCGCAATTCCCATAATTGCCAAATTGTCCGCTTCAGTGCCACCACTGGTAAAAATCATCGATTCCGGTAGCGCGTTAATCAAGCTAGCAACCTGCATTCTTGCTAATTCTAAAGCTGTCGCAGCTCTTTGTCCCCACTCGTGCAAGCTGGAAGGATTGCCCCACTGCTGAGTCAGGGCTTTTTGCATGGCTTGAATCGCTTCTGGGCGTGCGGGTGTTGTCGCGCTATAGTCGAGGTAAATTTGCATGATAAATAACTAATTAATGAATGTTGACTGTTGACTGTTGTGAGTGGCTACCAATAACCAATAACTGATGACTAACTTCCTGGTTTGCAGACGTTGTAGTCTTCGTGCGACAAAACTTTTTGGGGAATTAAGAAAGTCCCGCAATCTTCACAAAGCATTCTGTAGTTGCGGGTTACAGGAATACTGATTATCAAACGGTTATGACGCAGGCGTTTGCCGCCGAAATCTCTGTAATTCTTATTTTCGCCCAAAGCTGCTATAATTGCCCGGGCTTTAGTGACTACGTGGTCGGGCAGACCTCTGAGATCGATGATATCTCTAGCAAATGATGCTTCCCTCTCTTGTTTTTTGGTTTGTTTTTCTGCCAGCACTTCAACGTAATGCTGGTGCGCCACCAACTCTTGCGTGCAGCGATGGCACGCTTTACCATATCCTTTGTGACCGCACGGAAAAATTGTTTTTCTTTTAGCCATAAAGCAGCGGTATCGGGTTTGACCCACGCCCCTGAATGCTGCTACCCTACCAGTGATGCTTCCGGCATCGAGGCAGTTCTACAAGACGCAAAATCTATTCCCTTGCATAAATTTAATAGGTTGTAACTTTACTTGATCCAATAGGTTTGAACTTTGGGAAGGCTAATAACCTCTATTTTTTTTAAATTTTGTGGCTGTATTATATTATCATTTAGTCGGTTTCTGTTGTGCTGGGCTGGTGGCGCTCAATCTGGTCGGCTGCGGACAAACAAAGCAAGACGTGCAGAATTTACCTCTCAGCCTAGCTCCATTGCCTCAAGACCCCTTGTTGCAAGTATACTTCAATCAGTCGATCGCTTCGAGTTATACAGAGCCTTACCGCCAGCAAACTAGACCTGGGGATGATTTAGAAAACTTGATCGCTGTTGCGATCGCTAGTGCTGGATCGACGGTAGATGTAGCGGTTCAGGAGTTTCGCTTGCCCGGTATAGCTAGGGTTTTGGCCGATCGACAGCGATCGGGAATTAAAGTGAGATTAATTGTCGAACGTATCTATAGTCGCCCTTGGAGCGATTTTACAGCTCAGGAGTTAGCGAAATTACCGGAAAGAGAGCGCGATCGTTATACCGAATTTGTGCAACTTGCCGATCGCAATAAAGACGGTAAATTGAGTGCCGAGGAAATCAAGCAAAATGATGCTTTGGTAATTGTCAAGGATGCGGGTATTCCTGTAATTGACGATACTGCTGACGGCAGTAAAGGCAGCGGTTTGATGCACCACAAATTTGTGGTAATTGACGGCAAAACCGTCATCGTTACTTCTGCTAATTTTACCACAAGCGATATACATGGCGATTTCAAGACACCAGCAAGTCGCGGCAATGCGAACAATTTGCTGAAAATTGAAAATGGTCAAGTAGCGAAACTATTTACTCAAGAATTTAACATCATGTGGGGCGACGGGCCCAAAGGCAAACCGGACAGCAAGTTTGGCATCAAAAAGCCGTTTCGTCAAGTGCAAAAAGTAAGAGTAGGGAATTCGACAGTTGGGGTACAATTTTCGCCGACGGCTGCGACTTTGCCTTGGGAAAAAAGCGCCAACGGTTTGATAAATCGAACTTTGGGTAGTGCGAAAAAGTCGGTTGATTTGGCCCTGTTTGTATTTTCGGCTCAGCGGTTGTCCAATACTTTGGAAATTGAAGCTGGGCGAGGAGTTGCGGTGCGAGCTTTAATTGACTCTAATTTTATTTATCGCTCTTACAGTGAAGGTTTGGATATGATGGGGGCGACTTTGATGCAAGATTGCGGGTTAGAAACTGACAATCGCCCTTGGAGAAAGCCGCTGACTGGGGTGGGAGTACCGCTGTTACCAATGGGCGATCGCCTGCACCACAAATTCGGCGTTGTGGACGGCAAAACGGTGCTTACAGGTTCTCACAACTGGAGTGAGGCTGCAAATCACGGGAATGACGAGACGCTGCTGGCGATCGAGAGTCCCACAGTTGCAGCCCATTTTGAGCGGGAGTTCGATCGGCTTTACAAAGGCGCCATATTGGGAATTCCCGCCCGAATCAAACAGAGAATTGATGCTAAGAAAAAAGAGTGCGATTCACTACAAGCAGCATCAAAATCTGCAAGTGCTAAACCTCCAATTGCTGCTAAAAAATTAGTTAATTTAAATACAGCCAGTCAGGAAGAATTAGAAACCTTGCCCGGGGTTGGCCCGAAGTTAGCCGAAAGAATTATTGCAGCGCGACAGCAGCAACCTTTCACCTCTTTGGAGGATGTGGCACGGGTACAGGGAGTCGGGGACAAGATTTTAGATAGATGGCGCGATCGAGTAACTTGGTAGTTACAGCAAATTCCAAGTTTATGAAGTACAGTAACAGCAGCTTGTAAACCAGTTTTTAAAGTGCTTAGGATTGACCAA